>NZ_JBFAOJ010000078.1:0-46318 GCF_040675205.1 Streptosporangium sp. NPDC049644
TCCATCCGGCCGTACCACCGCCCACGATAACCACGGATCGGATCATTAGAGCTCCTCAACATTCGTTGGAAAGGCCGGATCTCGGCCCGGTCAGGCCAGCTCGTAGACGACGGAGTCGGCGGGGACCCGCACGACGCGGGCGTTCAAGAACTTCCAGCCGCTCTCCTCGAACACGCCCTCCCACTCGGCGAGCGTGGGCAGGTAGACGCCCATCAGGTCGTGGGCCGTCTCGAAGGCCAGCGTGAACACGGGCTTGTCCCGGTCGGGGATGCCGGTGGTCCGCGCCGTGTCGCCGAGCAGGAACCTCCGGACGTTGGGGAACGCCTCGCGCAGCCGGCGCAGCGAGGCCACGCACCGCTCTCGCGGCCAGAAGTCGTGGCCCATCATGAAGCAGGTGAGCACCTCCACCTTCTCCAGGCGGGGGTCCGGGGCCAGATCGCGCACGTCCGCCTCGATGAAGTCGAAGCGCCCGCCGAAGCCCTCGGCGGCCACGTTCTCCGCGGCGTCGCGGAGGGCGTCGGGCGCGATGTCGATCCCGATGCCCTGGACGTTGGGATAGCGGCCCGCGATCTGTGCCAGGCGCCCGCCGCTGCCGCACCCGAGGTCCGCGACGGTGCCGAAGTCGAAGTCGAGCGCCTCCATCGCCTCCCAGAAGACCGGGTCGAACGAATGCCGGTTGATGTCCTTGCAGGCGTAGCTGATGGCCACGGCGTTGCGCCGGTAGAAACCACCGGCCCTGTTCTCGTTGCGGACGATGCCCGGCATGTTCGCGAACAGCTCGGCGCAGCCGATGGTCAGCCAGTGGAAGAACGCCTTGTCCCGGTAGACCTCGGCGAACGCCGAACCGGCACGCACCGTGTCCGCGCCGCCGCCCGCACCGCCGTCCGCGGCGTCGCGGACCACCACGCCGGCCGAGCCGAGCGCGGCGAACATGCTCCGCATGGACGGCAGATGCAGGTTGTGCTTCTCACAGAACGCGGGGACGTCGATCACACCGTGGTCGTTCAGGACGTCGAACGCGCCCACCTCCCACGCGGCGGCGATCGCGAACCCGGCCACGGTGGAGTTGAAGATGTCGGCGGACAGCCCCGTGCCGTCGGAGGACGGGCCGAATCCGGTCGCGTGTGCGGTCATCAAGCTCTCCTTCAAGCGGGCATCGGCGAAGGCGACACGACCGTCGCGTTCAGCGAGCCGGTACAGGCGGGGAAGGTCCCGGCTCGCGGCCGGGGAGGGGTCACACGATCCGCACGTCCGGGACGTACAGGATCCACTTGCCGCCCGCGTCCCGGAACTCCTGCTCCTTCGCCATGATCTCCTCGGCGTGGTTCCAGGCGAACAGCAGGGCGTAGTCGGGGTAGGGCCGCGCGAAGTCCTCGGGCGTCCGCACCGGGATGTGCGTACCCGGGGTGAGCCGCCCCTGCTTGGTGGGGGTGCTGTCGCAGACGAAGGAGACCAGGTCGGGCCCGATGCCGCAGAGGTTCGTCACGGTCGCGCTCTTCGCCGTGGCGCCGTAACCGACCACCGACCTGCCCTCGTCGCGAAGGCGGCGCAGCAGTGCGGTGAGGTCCTCGCGGATCTTCAGCACGTTCTCCCCGAACCGGCGCAGCGTGGCCGTCTCGCCCAGCCCGCGCGCGTCCTCCTCCGCCAGCAGTTCGGCCACCGCGGCGGACGGCTGCCGCGACCCGGCGGGAGCCAGCGTGTAGCGGACCTCCCCGCCGTGCACCGGGAGCCGCTCCACGTCCACCAGCTCCAGCCCGTGCGCGGCGGCCATCGCGCCGACCGACCGCACGGTGAAGAAGAAGAAGTGCTCGTCGTAGATCTGGTCGAACGAGGTCCGTTCCACGATGTCGGAGAGGTAGGGGTCCTCGAAGACGAACACCCCGGTCGGCGCCAGCAGCGCGGCGACGCCGGACAGGACCGATCCGATATAGGGGATGTGGCAGAGCGTGTTGGCCGCGTAGATGACGTCGGCGTGCCCCTCCGCGGCGAGGATCTCCTTCGCGGTCGACTCCTCGAAGAACGACTTGCGGACCCTGATCCCCTTCTCGGCGGCGAGGTCGGCCACGCCTCCGGAAGGCTCCACGCCGAGGTGCCGGACGCCGGCCTCCGCGAGCGCCCTGAGCATCACGCCGTCGTTGCACCCCACCTCGACGATGAACGGGTCCTCGCCGGTGAGCTCGGTCGTGAGCAGGCGCTTGGCCAGCCCCTCGAAGTGGTCGCGCATGTACGCCGACCCGGAGGAGTAGTACGGGTACTCCTCGTGGAACATGCGGTCCCGCGGCACCTCCTCCATGAGCTGCACCATCGTGCACGCCTCGCAGAGGCCGGTGGCGAGGCGGAAGAAGAACTCCTGGCCGAGGTCGGAGCCGGGGGCGAGGAAGGCGTCGGACAACGGCTGGCGCCCGAAGTCGAAAAACTCATGAACAGTGCCACCGCACACGCGGCATTGGGATGTGTTCGGCATATGAGCTCCTGACTGACCAAACCGACGGCGGGTTGAGTGGGCCGAGTGTCAATGGGCGGACTCATCCGCGGTGTCCTCGACCAAGGAACGGGAATCGCTCCGTACAAGTTTCCGCAAGCAATGCTCTTTCGGCAAACACTTCGTTCCCACAGCGCCCTGCGGCGCCGGTGTTTCGCCTTTCTTGAGCAGGCCGGGAACTGATTTGATTTTCGGAAGTCGGATCGGTTCGCTGTCCCGCCAGCGGGACGAAGAGGCGGTTCGCATCGGGGTTTATCTGGTGCGACAGGATCGCCCCGCGGTGCCGTCCGCCGACGGCCGCCTAGCATTTTGCGCTGTTAATTCGCTATCAATGGCAGGCACGGCGCAACCGCGCGACGAATGCGGAGGAGACCGATGATTACTGCCGGGCTCAAGCTGACCAAGAGCGGCGGCCTCGCCCTGATCCGGGATGGCAGACTCGAGTTCAATATCGAGATCCAGCAGCTGGACAACAACCCGCGTTATAGCGGCGTCCGGGACCTGGAAACCCTGCCGAAATTGCTGGCCGACCGGGGATACGACGTGGACGACGTCGACGAATGGGTGGTCGACGGCTGGGCGGGCACGAAAAGCGGTCGGGTGCTGGATGTCGAGGTGGCGCCGTACCTGGAGACGGAGTCGGCCCCCGACCCCGCCCTGGCCGGCCACCGGGGCACCGTCCTGCTGGGCGGGAAGCCCAGACCATATACCAGCTATCCGCATGTGACGAGCCACATCGCGGCGGCCTACTGCACCAGCCCGTTCGCCCGGCGCGGCGAGCCCGCCATGGTCCTGGTGTGGGACGACGACGCCTTCCCCCGGCTCTACCACGTCGACGAGGGCGGGCGGATCGAGGCCGGCGGCGCGCTGTTCCCGCTCATCGGCGACGTGTACGCCATGGCCACCCGGCATTTCGGACCGTTTCCCCGGGAGAGCGGGGAGGGCGAACCCGGCCCCCGCGCGGCGGGGAGCCTCATGGCGTACATCGCGATGGGCACCGTCAAGGACGAGGTCCAGGCGGTGCTCCGCACGCTGTTCCACGAGCACTTCGAGGCGGACACGCCTCGGGCGCGGGAGTACCGGCAGGCGGTCGTCGGCTGCGGCGGCGCCGCCGAGCCGTCCCACCGGTACGTACACGCCTACCTGGGTGAACTCCGTGAGCGGATGGACCGGCTGGGGGTCGGTGACGCCGACGTCCTGGCCGGACTGCACGACTTCGTGGAGAAGCTCCTCGTCGAGCGGCTGGTGTCGCGGACGCGGGAGTGGCGGGGAGACGGGCCGTTCGACCTGTGCTTCGCGGGCGGCTGCGCGCTCAACACCAAGTGGAACTCCGCGCTCCGCGCGGAGCCGGCGATCCGCGAGATGTGGGTGCCGCCCTTCCCCGACGACTCGGGATCGGCGATCGGCGCCGCGGCGGCCCATCTGGGCCGCGCGGGCGGCCTGCGCCCGCTCGACTGGAACCTGCGGGCCGGCCCCGCGCCGGTCCGCCACCCGCACCTGCCTCCGGGCTGGTCGGTGTCGCCGTGCCGACCGGAGGAGCTGGCCCGCCTGCTGCACCTCACCGGCAGGCCGGCGATCGTGCTCAGCGGGCGGGCCAAGCTCGGCCCGCAGGCGCTGGGGTCGCGCAGCATCCTGGCCCCCGCCGTCGACCCGGGCATGCGCCGGCTGCTCAACGAGGTGAAGCAGCGCGACGGGCACCGGCCGGTCACCCCGATCTGCCTGGCCGACCGCGCGCGGGACGTGTTCGATCCCGGGACACCGGACCCGTACGCGCTGTTCGAGCACCGCCTCCGCCCGGAGTGGGTGGATCGGATCCCCGCCGTCCAGCACCTGGACGGCACGACCAGGCTGCAGACGGTCAGCGTGGACGACGATCCGACGCTGAGCGTCATCCTGCGCGAGTACCACAAGTGGAGCGGGATTCCGGTGCTGTGCGGCACGAGTGCCGGTCTGAACGGGAGCGGGTTCTTTCCCGACGTCGTCTCCGCGATGCGCTGGGGCCGGATCGACATCATCTGGAGCGACGGCGTCCTGTACCGCCGCGTCCGCAACGGCAGCGAGTGAAGGAGCCGGACACATGACCCGAGAACCGCGCGCGATGGTGATCTCGCTTCAGAAGAGCGGGACCCACCTGATGCAGGAACTCATGCTGGAGCTGGGCTTCAAGATGGTCGGCGTGCCCCGGCCCGCGCCGCACACCGTGCCCGTGTTCGACGAGGAACAGAGCAGGGCCATCGCGGCGCAGGTTCTCTCCAAGCTCGACTACGACGAGTTCCTCGAACTCCAGGGCACCGAGGCGTTCGCCGAGCGCGCCCAGGAGCTCTGGGGGACGATGGTCTGGCACTGGCAGCGCCAGCTCGGCCAGCGGGTGGTCAACCGGTACGGGCGCACCAAGTACGAGTACGCCGAGGGGCTCGCCACCAACCCGCACCTGTCCTACAGCCGGTTCGCCGACACCCCGCCCGGCCTGTGCTGGATCTTCCACGAGCTGGACATCGAACGGGTGGACGGCACCTTCCTGAGCGAGTGGGTGGAGACCGCGAACCCGCCGCTCATCTTCAACTACCGCGACCCGCGCGACGCCGTCGTCTCCATGATCAACTTTTTGGAGGGGCGGACCAGGGAGGGGTACGGCAACTTCTTCGAGGCCGACATCTTCAGCGCGATCCTGGCCGGCAAGACCACCTGGGAAGAGAAGATCGACTACGCGTTGCGGGACCGTTCGTTCCTCGGCCGGGACCAGTTCGAGAAGGCGCTCTGGCTGCTCAACCACCCGAAGGTCTGCAAGGTGCGCTACGAGGACCTGGTCGGGCCGCAGGGCGGCGGCTCCCGCGAGCGGCAGCTCGACGCGGTTAACCGGGTGCTGCGCCATCTCGGCTCCGACCGGGACGCGGAGGAGGTCGCGGGCCGGGTCTACAACCCCGACTCGTGGAGCTTCTACAAGGGCCGCAGCGGCGGCTGGCAGGAGCGGTTCACCGCGCGCAACCTGGCCAGGTTCAACGAGCAGTTCGGCGACCTGCTGGAGCAGTACGGCTACGAATGAGGCGGGCCACCCCGATCGGCGGCGGTGCCGGAGGCCGCACCGCCGCCGGGTCCCCGTGCCGCGTCCTAGACTTACCCGGGATGGATGAATTCGCCGTGTCGCCCGCGTCCCGGCGCAGCGTGCGCGACTGGCTCGTGGACATCGGCCTGTTCCTCTTCGCGGCGGCCTTCGGAATCATGACGGCCGCCGAGCGTATCCAGATGCCCACCCAGGACGTGTCGCCCTGGGTGTTCCAGCTCGACCAGGTGATCGGCGTGCTCGGCTGTGCCGCGCTGTGGCTGCGGCGGCGCCATCCGGTCGAGCTGGCCCTGGCCCTCGTCGTCCTGTCGGCCTTCTCCGAGCTGGTCGGGGGCGCGATGCTGGTGGCACTGTTCACGGTGGCGGTGCACCGGGCGGCGCGGACCACGTTCGCCGTCTTCGCGTTGAGCCTGATCGCCGCGTTGGTCTACGCCGTGCTCAGGCAGGAGGTCGGCGCGCCGCGCGAGCTGCTGTTCCTGCTGGGGGTCGCGACCCAGGGCTCCGCCATCGGCTGGGGCCTTTTCGTGCACCACCGGCGCCGGCTCCTGCTGTCGCTGCGGGAGAGCGCCGCCAGGGCCGAGGCCGAGGCCCAGCAGCGCGCCCGCGAGGCGATCGCCAGGGAGATCCACGACGTCCTCGGGCACCGGCTGTCCCTGCTGAGCGTGCACGCGGGCGCGCTGGAGTTCCGGCCGGACGCCCCCGCGGAGGACATCGCCCGCGCGGCCAAGGTGATCAGGCAGAGCGCCCATCAGGCGCTGCAGGACCTGCGGGAGGCCATCGGCGTGTTGCGGGCCCCGGTCGGCGAGTCGCTGCAGCCCTCTCTGATCGACATCGAGGAGCTCACCGCCGAGTCCCGGCGGGCCGGGATGCGGGTGAACCTCACCCAGGAGGTTCCCGGGACCGTCTCCGGCCGGAGCGGCGGCACCGCCTACCGGATCGTGCAGGAGGCCCTCACCAACGCCCGCAAGCACGCCCCCGGGGCGGAGGTGTGGGTGCACACGACGGGGACCCCCGGCCAGTGGCTCTCGATCGAGGTGCGCAACTCCGCGCCCGTCACCTCTCCCCCGGCGCCCGGCGAGGGCTCGGGGCAGGGGCTGGTCGGCCTGGCCGAACGGGTCGCCCTGATCGGCGGGCGGCTGGAGCACGGACCCACCGACGAAGGTGGCTGGTGCCTGTCGGCCTGGCTACCCTGGCCGGTATGACCTCCCAGCAGCCGCGGCAGGTCGGCGTGCTCATCGTCGACGACGACCCTCTGGTACGCGCCGGGCTGGTGATGATGCTGGGCGGCGCGCCCGACCTCAGCATCGTCGCGGAGGCGGGCGACGGGAGCGAGGCGCTCTCGATGGCCGCCCTGCACCGCCCCGACGTCGTCCTGATGGACATCCGGATGCCCGTCATGGACGGGCTGACCGCGACCAGGGAGCTCCGCGCCCGCCCCGGCGCCCCGGAGGTCATCGTGATGACTACCTTCGACGCCGACGACCACGTGCTGCGCGCGCTGCGCGCGGGAGCGGCCGGCTACCTGCTCAAGGACACCCCGCCCGCGGAGATCGTGGCCGCGGTGCGCCAGGTCACCCTGGGCAACCCGGTGCTCTCCCCCGCCGTGACGCGGCGCCTCATCGCCCGGGTCGCCGACGACGGCGAGAACGAGCGCCGCACCCGGGCGCGGGAGCGGCTGGCCCGGCTGGCCGACCGGGAACGCGAGGTGGCCATCGCGGTCGGGCAGGGCAGGTCCAACGCCGAGATCGGCGCCATGCTCCACCTCAGCCTGGCCACGGTGAAGACGCACGTGTCCAGCGTCCTCACCAAGTTCGACCTCAACAACCGGGTCCAGATCGCGCTGCTCGTCCACGACGCGGGCCTGCTCGACGACCTGCGGTGACTCAGCCGGCGGCGCGCTTGGACTTCCACCAGGAGGGGTTGTCGGCGTACCAACGGACGGTCTCCGCCAGGCCGTCCTCGAACGCGGTCAGCGGCCGGTAGCCGAGAGCGCGCAGCTTCGTGTCGTCGAGCGAGTAGCGGCGGTCGTGCCCCTTGCGGTCGGTCACCCGCTCGACCATGGTCCAGTCGGCCTCCAGCGCGTCCAGCAGCCGCTGGGTGAGTTCCAGGTTGGTCAGCTCGGCGGTGCCCGCGATGTGGTAGACCTCGCCGGGCTCGCCCTGTTCGGCGACCAGGCGGATGCCCCGGCAGTGGTCGTCGACGTGGATCCAGTCCCGGATGTTGCCGCCGTCGCCGTACAGCGGGACCTTCCTGCCCTCCAGCAGGTTGGTGACGAAGAGCGGGATGACCTTCTCCGGGAACTGGTGGGGCCCGTAGTTGTTGCCGCACCTGGTGATCGACACCGGCAGTCCGTGCGTGATCGCGTAGGCGCGGGCGATCATGTCACCGCCCGCCTTGGCCGCGGCGTACGGCGAGCGCGGGCGGAGCGGGGCGTCCTCGTCCCAGGAGCCCGTCTCGATCGACCCGTACACCTCGTCCGTCGAGACCTGGACGACCCTCGGCGTACCCGCGTCCAGGCAGGCCTGCATCAGCGTCTGGGTGCCGAGCACGTTGGTGCGGACGAACTCGCCGGCCCCCTCGATCGACCGGTCGACGTGCGACTCGGCCGCGAAGTTGATCACGACGTCATGGCCCGGGACCACCCGGCCGAGCAGTTCGGCGTCGCAGATGTCGCCCTGGACGAGATCGTGCGGCACCCCCTCCAGGTTGGCCAGGTCCGCGGCGTACGTGAGCCGGTCGAGCACGGTGATCCGGGCGTCCCGGGTGGTGCGCACGAAATGGGACCCGATGAAGCCGGCACCGCCGGTGACGAGAATTCTCATGGGCGAGACACACCTTTCTGTCTGGGTAGGGCGGCAGGCGGTACGCGCTACCGGGCCAGACACCATTCCAGCACCGCCATGGCGCTGTGGAGCTTGTTACGCGCCTGCTCGAAGGCGATACTTGACCGGCCGTCCAGCACCTCGGCGGTCACCTCCTCGCCACGATGCGCCGGCAGGTCGTGCATGAAGCAGGCGTCCGGGTAACGGGACATGAGAGACACATCCACCTGAAATGGTGCGAAGACCTCCCGCCATCGCGGGTCGGGCTTGCTGGTCCCGGTGGTCTGCCAGCGGGTGGTGTAGACGACGTCGACCTGGGCGGGCAGCGACAGCATGTCGTGGCTCTCCCGGACACCGCCGCCGGATCGCGCGGCCAGCGCGGACGCCTCCGCGAGCACGTCCGGTGTGAGGCCGTACCCGCGAGGGGTGCGCAACTCCAGCTCGACGCGGGGGAACCGGGAGAGCGCGTAGGCGAGCGCGACCGCGGTGTTGTTGCCCTCACCGACGTAGAGCACGCGCAGCCCCTTGAGACCGCCGAACCTGGCCGACATCGTGGTGAGATCGGCCAGGGCCTGCGTGGGGTGCTCCTCGGCGCTCATCGCGTTGACGACGGCGGGACAGTGCTCGGCGAGCGTCCGCATCTCCCGCTGCGGCCCGGCGGTGCGGACGACCAGGCCGTCCAGCATGCCGCCGAGCACCCTCGCGGTGTCCTCCAGCGTCTCACCGGTGTTGAGCTGCAGGTCGCCGGGCCCGTAGGTGATCACCTGCGCGCCGAGCCGCAGCGCGCCGGTGGTGAAGGAGGTCCGGGTGCGGGTGGAGGTCTTGCTGAAGTAGACGCCGACGATCCGGCCGCGCAGCGGGGCGTCGTGCGCCTCCGGGTCCGCGGCGAGGTCGACACCGCGCCGGACGATCGACTCGATGTCGGCGTCCGCAAGGTCGCGCAGCGAGATCACATCACGGGAACCGACCATGACTCACTCCTCGTGGTTGTCGATGACCGCGGTCAGCGCGGTCGCCAGGATGGACACCTGCGGCGGGAAGAGCGCCGTCCGGTGGTCGCCGGGGACGCGGTGCACCCGCACCCCGGCGGCCTGCCGCCGCCACTGGTCCAGGTAGTCGTCGAACGACCGGCCGAGAATGGTCTGGTAGCCGCCCGCGGCGAGTTCCTCGCAGACGATCAGGTCGACCGTGCCCGGGTAGGCGGCGAACCGGTAGCGGGAGCGGGCCTCCAGCATCTCCCGCCAGGATCGCAGCCAGTGCGTCCAGCCCTCGCCGAGGTCGAGGTCCTCGCCGTCGACCAGCAGGTCGCCGTCATCGATCACCTCGCGCAGCACGGCCATGACCTCGGCGCGCGTCTGCTCGCCGCCCGCCCCGTCCCGCAGGTCCGCGAGCAGCCCCTCGGCCCGGCGCAGCACCTCCAGGTTGGCCAGCAGCGGGTTGACACCGGCCGAGGCGTACTCGAACGGGTCGATCAGGATCAGCCGGGGCCGTTCACCGATCTCGTGCAGCTGGCGGGCCATCTCCCAGGCGATACCGCTGGAGGCGCACCAGCCGAGGATGTGGTACGGGCCCTTCGGCCGCGCCGCCCGCAGTTCCGCCAGGTAGACGGCCGCGATCTCCGGCACGCTCGTGGCGTGACCGTGGTCGCCGTGCAGCCCGGGCCACTCGAAGGCCGCCAGGGGCCGTTCCGGCGCGTACACCTCGGCGAGATGCCGGTACCAGTGGGCGCTCCCGCCGCCGGGGTGGACGCAGAACAGCGGCGTGCCCTCGTCCTGGTCGTTGAGCCGGAGCAGCACCGACGGCCTCGTCCGCTCCGTCGCGGCGGCGGCCGCCAGGCCGCGCACCGTGCGGTGTTCCAGGAAGTCGCGGAAGGTCACCTCGACGCGGTGCTCCCCGGCCAGCCGGGCGACGATCCGGAGCATGAGGAGCGAGTGGCCGCCCAGCTTGAAGTAGTCGTCGTCGCGGCCCACCCGCTCGACGCCCAGCGCGTCGGCCCACACCTCGGCGATCGCCGTCTCGACCGGGCCGTCCGGCGGCTCGTACCGCGTGGTCACCCTCGGCCGGTCGGAACCGGGCACCGGCAGCGCGGCCCGGTCGACCTTGCCGTTGGCCAGGCGGGGGAAGGACTCCAGGACCACGAAGTGGGTCGGCACCATGTACCCGGGCAGCACCCGGTCGGCGTGCCGGCGCACCTCCTCCGCGGCGGCGCCGCCGCGGAGGATCAGGTAGGCGGCGAGCCGCTGCTCGCCCTGCGGCCCGGGGACCGGGTGCACCACCACGGCCCGGACGTCCGGGTGACCGGCGAGGGTGTTCTCCACCTCGCCGAGCTCGACCCGGAACCCACGGATCTTGAGCTGGTGGTCGCGCCGGCCGAGGATCTCGATCCGGCCGTCGCGGCCGCGCCTGCCGATGTCGCCGGTGGCGTACATCCTGCCGCCCGGCTCGGCGGCGAACGGGTCGGGCCGGAACACGTCCGCGGTGGTGGCGGGCCTGCCGAGATAACCTCGGGCCAGCCCGTCGCCACCGACGAAGATCTCTCCGGACACCCCGTCGAGCACCGGTTCGGAGTCCCGGTCGAGCAGGTACACGGTGGTGTCGGCGGCCGGCACCCAGACGGGCCCGTCATCGGTCATCCGGGTGCCGAAGGCGAAGACGGTCGCCTCGCTCGGGCCGTACATGTCCCAGACCTGGGCGTCGGTGGCGCGCAGCCGGGCCATCAGGTCGGCGCTCATCGCCTCCCCCCCGGACAGCAGCCGGAATCCGGCGGGCGGGGACCAGCCCGACTCGGTCAGCATCCGCCAGGTGGTGGGCGAGGCCTGCAGGAACCTGGCGCCGCTGCCGCGCAGCAGCCCGGCGAGCGAGACCGGGTCCCGGCCGAGGTCCTCACCGGCCAGCACCAGGTGGCCGCCGCCTGCGAGGGTGGTGAAGACGGCGAGCTGGCAGACGTCGGTCACCATCGGCACGACCGCGGCCGCCACGTCGTGAACGGCCAGGCCGAGGTTCCGCCACATCGACCAGACCCGGTCGGCGAGCGCGCCGTGCCGGACCATCACCCCCTTGGGGCGGCCGGTCGACCCGGAGGTGTACACGACGTAGACCAGCTCCTCCGGATCGGGCCGGTGCGGCTCGGCGACCGGCTCGGCGTGACCTATCCGGTCGGGGGTGACCACGACGGCCCCGGCGATCTCGGTGCCGCTCACCACGACCCGCGGCCCGGCGTCGCGCACCAGCGCGGCGATCCGGTCGGCCGGGTGCCCGGGGTCGATGGGGACGTACGCCGCGCCCACCGCGAGGACGCCGAGCACGGCCGCCACCAGGTCGGGTTCCCTGGGCAGGCACACCCCGACCAGGTCCCCGGCGCGCACGCCCGCCTGGCGCAGGCCGGCCGCCCAGCGCCAGGCGCGGTCGCGCAGTTCCCGGTAGGTCAGCGTGGCACCCGCCGCCTCGACCGCCACCGCGTCGGGGATCCGCGCGGCCTGCTCGGCGAAGAGCTCGTGGACACCCCGGCGCGGCCGGGGCGCCCGAATCCGGTCCACCCCGCCGGTCAGCAGCCGTTCCCGCTCGCGCGCCGGGAGCAGTGACACACCGGCGTCGCCGTCGAGGTCGGCGATCATCAGGGTCAGCGCCCGCCGGTACATCCGGGCGAGCAGCTCGGCGTACGGGCGCCCGACCCACGACGACTTGGTGGCGATCACCAGCCCCTGGGCGCCCCTCATGACCGCCAGCGGGAACTCGTTCGGACTGACGTCGGTGCTGCCGGAGGTGTCGACCGTCTCCCGGTCCAGTACGTGGAAGTCGAGGTAGTTGAAGGCCACGTCGAGCACCCGCTGCCCGTCGCCGAACTCGCGCTGCATCTCGGGCAGCGGGAAGCGGCGGTGCGGCCACAGTTCGACCTCCTCGGCGAACACCGCCTCGACCAGCTCGCGCCAGGTGGCCGCCCCGGCCGGGGCGACGAAGGGCACCGGGTTGAGGAACATGCCGCGGACCCGGTCCCCGCCCTCGACCTCGGTACGGCCGTTGCACACCAGACCGCAGTAGAACGGCCCCGGACCGGCGACCGCCCGCCACACGGCGACGTGCGCGGCGAGCAGCACGCTCTTCAGCGACGTCCCCGCCGACGTGGCCACCCGCCGCAGCCCGGCCTCGATGTCGTGGAACGGCACGACCGTCGAGTACGCGCCCGGCCCGTCCGGGTCGGCCCAGGCGGCGGGGATGGTCAGCCGGTTCGCGCCGCCCAGCCGGTCCCGCCAGAACGCCCGGTCGGCCCGGCCGGTCAGGCTGCGCCGCTCCTGCGCGATGAAGTCGGCGTACCTGACGGCGCTCGGCTCCTCGGCGGGCACCGGCCGGCCGTCGCGGATCGCCCGGTAGAGGTCGAGCACCTCGGTGATGATCGAGTTGTGGCTCCAGCCGTCCAGGATCGCGTGGCACTCGGTGATCGAGAAGTACCACCGGTCGTCGCCGACCTGGTGCGCGTGGACGCGCAGCAGCGGCGCCGCGCCGAGGTCGAAGAGCCGTGCGCGCTCCGCCGCCCGGAACGCCGTCATGCTCGCCTCCCGCTCGTCCGGCGACTCCCCGCGCAGGTCCGCGTACCCGACCTCGACCTCCACCCGGTCGTGCACGAGCTGCAGCGGTTCGGAGAAGGTCGCCAGGTCGAACGAGGTGCGCAGGATGTCGTGCCGGGCCACGACCTCTTCGGTCGCGGCGGCGAACGCCGCGGCGTCGAAGACGCCGGGATCACGGATCAGGTAGCTGGTGATGTTGTGATAGGGGTTGCCGTCCGGATCGGCCAGCAGCTCGTAGACCATGCCGGCCTGGACCCGCGCCATCGGGTAGGCGTCCACCACTCCGGCCGGCACCTTCGCCCGGTCCTCCGCGCCGATCAGCGCGAACGGCGGCGTGCCGGCCCGCTCGACGCGGGTCGCGTCGCCGTCGCCCCCCAGGATCAGGTCGGCGATGTTCTGATGCCGGAACAGGCTCTGCACGGAGTAGTCGAGGCCGCCGGCGCGCAGCGCTCCGACGAGGCGGACCGCGCGGATCGAGTCGCCGCCGAGCTCGAAGAAGTTGTCGTCCACGCCGACCCGCTCGATGCCGAGCACCTCGGCCCAGATCCTGGCCATCGCCGTCTCCGCCTCGGTCCGCGGCGGGACGTAGCCGTCGCCCCGGTCCTGCCGCGAGCCGTCGGGGGCGGGCAGCGCCCGCAGGTCGACCTTGCCGTTGGCGGTCAGCGGCAGCTTCGGGACGATCACGAAGGCGGCCGGGACCATGTGGCCGGGCAGCCGCTCGACCGTGTACGCGCGCAGCTCCGCCGCGCCGATCCGCGCGCTGTCCCTGGGCACGGCGTAGCCGATGAGCCTGTGTTCGCCGGGCACGCTCTCGTCCACGGTGACGACGGCGTCGTCCAGGTCCGGATGGCCGGACAGGCACGCCTCGACCTCACCGAGCTCGATCCGGAACCCGCGGATCTTCACCTGGTCGTCGAGGCGGCCGAGGAAGCCGATGTCGCCGTCCGGCCGCCACCTCGCCCGGTCTCCCGAGCGGTAGAGCCGGGAGCCCGGCGGCCCGAAGGGATCGGGCACGAAGCGGTCCGCGGTGAGCGCGGGACGGCCGAGGTAGCCGCGGGCGACGCCGGCGCCGCCCACGTGCAGCTCGCCCGGCACGCCGACCGGCACGGGACGCATCCGCCCGTCGAGCACGTGCAGGGTGAGGTCGCCGAGGGGCCGCCCGATCGGGCTGCGGTCCCCCGCCAGATCGGCCGGGCCGAGGGGCCGGTAGGTGACGTGCACGGTCGTCTCGGTGATGCCGTACATGTTGACGAGCCTCGGCCGCTCGGCGCCGTACCTGTTCCACCAGGGTTCGAGCATGCCGACGTCGAGCGCCTCCCCGCCGAAGATCACCAGCCGGAGCCGGAGCCGGTCGAGGGCGGCCTCGCCGCGCCTGGCCAGATCGACCAGCGAGCGGAACGCCGACGGTGTCTGGTTGAGCACGGTCACGCCCTCGTCGGCGAGGAGCACGGCCAGGTCCCAGGGCGAGCGCGACACCTCGTAGGGGACGACGACGAGGCGTCCGCCGTACAGGAACGCGCCCCACATCTCCCAGACCGAGAAGTCGAAGGCGTAGGAGTGGAACAGCGCCCAGACGTCGTCCGGGCCGAAGCCGTAGTCGTCCTCGGTCACGGTGAACAGGCGGACCGCGTTGGCGTGGGTCACCTGGACACCCTTGGGGCGGCCCGCGGACCCGGAGGTGTAGATGACGTAGGCGAGATCGCCGGGGTGCGTCCGGAGCGCGGGCGCCTCGGCGGGCAGCGCCGCGATGCGGCCGATCTCGTCGGCGTCGTCCAGATACAGGCAGTGCCCGGACCGGTGCCCGGACCGGTGCCCGGACACCCGTTCCGCCAGCGCGGTCTCGGTGACCACGACACGGGCGGCGGCGTCCCGGATGAGGAGTTCGATCCGCTCGGCCGGGTGGTCCGGATCGAGCGGCAGGTAGGCCGCCCCGGCCTTGAGCACCGCGAGGACGGCGACCAGCATGTCGACGCCGCGCGGCAGGCAGACCCCCACCAGGTCCTCGCGGCCCACGCCGAACTCCGCCAGCCGGTGCGCCAGCCGGTTGGCCCTGGCCTCCAGATCGGCGTAGGTCAGGTGCCGGCCGTCGAAGGTCACCGCGATCGCGCCGGGCCGCTCCCTCACCCGGGCGGCGAAGCGCTCGTGCAGGCAGGGCTCGCCGAGCGCCGGGGCGACCGGCCCGCGGACCAGCCGGTCGAGTTCCGCGGCGCCCAGCAGCGGCAGTTCGCTCACCCGCGTCCCGGGGTCGGCGACGGCCGCGCCGAGCAGGCGGACGTAGTGCTCGGCCATCCGCCGCGCCGTGTCCGGGTCGAGCAGCGCGCGTGCGATGGTGGCCTCGCCCGCGACCGAACCGTCCGGCCTCTCCTCCAGCGTCCAGCTCAGGTCGAACTTGGCCTGGCGCGCCAGGACCGGGACCAGCTCGCCGGAGACCGCCCCGGCCGTGAAGCTCAGCGGTTCGTTGTTCTGCAGGGTCAGGTTGACGCTGACCAGCGGATGGGTGGACAGGTCCCGGCCGGCCGCCAGCGCGTTGACGACCCGCTCGAACGGGACGTCCTGACGGGCGAAGGCATCAAGGGCCGTACCGCGGGCGCGATCGAGCAGCTCGGCGAACGTCGGGTCGCCGGACAGGTCGGCTCGCAGCACGAGCAGGTTGACGAACGGGCCGATCACGTCGTGCGTCTGCGCGCGGGTCCGGCCGGCCACCGGGCTGCCGACGGCGAAGTCGGCCTGGCCGGTGTACCGGTGCAGCAGCGACCAGAACGCCGCCAGGTAGACCATGAAGGGCGTGGCCCGGTGCTCCCTGGCCAGGGCCCGGACCCGGTGGCCGATCTCGACGGGGATGTCGAACCGGACGGTCTCCCCCGCCGGTTCCCACACCGCCGGGCGCGGCCGGTCCGTCGGCAGTTCCAGCGCCGGCAGGTCGCGGAGGGTCTCCGTCCAGTGGTCGAGGTCGCGTTCCAGCCGTTCACCGGAGAGCTGGTCGCGCTGCCAGGCCGCGAAGTCGGCGTACCGCAGACCGGGCGCGGGCGGTTCCTCTCCGGTGGCCAGCGCGGCCAGCTCGCGTACCAGCAGGCCGCCCGACCAGCCGTCGACGGCGATGTGGTGCAGCATGAGAACCAGTACGTGTTCCTCGGGTGCCAGCCGTACCAGCCTGGCGCGCAGCATCGGGCCCGTGGCGAGGTCGAACGGCGTGCCGGTCTCGGCCTCCAGGAGGGCGTCGAACTCGGCCGGGGTGAGGTCGTCGAAGACCAGATCCACCGGGCCCGGCGGGTCGATCGTCTGGATCGGTTCGGCGTCGGGCCCCTCGGTGGTGTAGCGGGTGCGCAGGATCTCGTGGCGACGCACCAGTTCGTCGAGGGCCGCGCCCAGGTCGACGCCGGAGAGGTCACCGTGTAGCCGGATCACCAGCGGCACCAGGTAGTCGGTGCCCCCCGGGCGGAGCCGGTCCAGCACCCAGAACTGCCGCTGCGCGAAGGAGAGCGGCGGTGGCACGCCGGGAGGCAGGACCGGGACGACGCCCTCCCGCCCCGCCGCGCGCCGGGAACGCAGGCGATCCCTCAGCAGCCCGGCGCCCGCGCTCGTCTCCGGCTTGGTCACGTCAGTGCTCATCGTCTCTTCCCTCGTACGATGTGGGGGCGGCGGCCTCGGCCAGCCCTTCCAGCGCGGCGGCCTGCGCGCGGACGGTGGTGGCCTCGAACAGGACGCGTAGCGGGATCTCCAGTCCGAACAGGTCCTGCAGCAGGGCCATCAGGCGGGTGGCGAGCAGCGAGTGGCCACCGAGTTCGAAGAAGTCGTGTTCCACGCCGACGGCGGGCAGGCCGAGCACGTCGGCCCAGGCGCCGGCGATGGCCTCCTCCACCTCGGTGCCCGGCGGGACCGCCTCCTCCGGCGCGAGGGCGGTGCCCGGGTCGGGCACCGGCAGCGCGCGGCGGTCCACCTTCTGGCCCGCGGTCGCGGGCAGCCCGTCCAGCGTCATGAACAGCGCGGGCACCATGTACTCCGGCACCCGGTCGCGCAGGTGGGCGCGGAGCTCCGGCGACGACGGCCCGGAGTCGGTCCCGGGCACCGGCACCACGTATCCCACCAGCCGGCGGTCGCCCGGCGCGAGTTCCTGCACCGCCGCGGCGGCCGCCTGGACGCCGGGGTGCGCGGCCAGCGCGGTCTCGATCTCGCCGAGCTCGATCCGGAACCCGCGCAGCTTCACCTGGGCGTCGATCCGGCCGATGAACTCGATCACCCCGTCGGGACGGTACCTGACCTGGTCCCCCGTCCGGTACAACCGCTCTCCGGGCTCCTCGCCGAACGGGTCGGGGACGAAACGGTCGGCGGTCGGCCCCGGCTGCCGCAGGTACCCCCGGCTGACCCTCGGGCCGCCCAGGCAGAGCTCGCCGACCACGCCGACGGGCACCGGGTTGAACGCCGCGTCCACCACGTAGGCCCGGGTGCCCGGCAGCGGGCGGCCGATCGGCAGACCCGCGTCCGGGGCCGCCGCGGCCACCTCGGCCGGGGTCACGGGATGGCACAGGCCGCCGATGGTGGCCTCGGTCGGGCCGTACACGCAGAGGAACCTGGCGGGCAGGCCGGTGGCCAGCCAGAGCCGGGCGTCCTGGTAGCCGACCGCCTCGCCACCGACGGCCAGCACGCGCAGCGCGGCCGGCCTCGGGTCGCCGGGCCGGATGCCGGTCATCACGTCGCGGTAGTAGGTGGCCGCGAGCGCGACATGGGTCACCCCGGTCTCGGCCAGCAGGTCCGGCAGGTCGGCGGGGGCGACGACGCCCGGGGCGCCGATCACCACGGTGGCGCCCGCCAGCAGGGTGGCGCCCATCTGCGCCATCGCCGGGTCGAAGATGAGCGGCGCGTGCAGCAGCACCCTGTCCCCGGGACGGATGTCGTGCGCGTCCGCGTGGGCGCGGCAGTGGTGGGTGTACGCGCCGTGCGGGACGACGACCGCCTTCGGCCGGCCGGTCGAGCCCGAGGTGTAGATCATGTACGCGGCGCGACCGGGGTCGCCGGGCGGGAGGTCGCCGGGGGGCGCGTCCCCCGCCTCGCCGGCCGTCCCTCCGACGGTGAGGATCGGGACCGAGACGGGCAGGGGGAGCGTCCGGCGGTCGGTGAGCACCGCCGCGGGCCGCAGGTCGCCGAGCATCGCCGCCAGGCGTTCGGCGGGTTGCGCGGTGTCCAGCGGCACGTACACCCCGCCCGCCCGCAGCACGGCCAGCAGCGCGGTCACCGCCGCCGGTGACCGGTCCAGGTAGACGGCCACCGGGTCCTCGGGGCGCACCCCTGCGGCGTGCAGCCGCCCGGCCAGCGCGGCGGCCCGGTCGTCCAGCTCGGCGTAGGTCAGGCGCTCGCCGGCGTACTCGACCGCGGGCGCGTCCGGGGTGCGGGCGGCCTGGGCGGCGAACGCCTCGTGCAGGGATTCGCGCGCGGCCGGCGTGGCCCGCGGGTTCCAGTCCCGCAGCAGCCGTCCGCGCTCGGCGGGGTCCAGCATGTCGAGGCGGCTGACGGGCCGGTCCGGTGCCGTCGCCGCCGACTCCACCAGGGTCCGGAAATGTCCGGCGAGGCGGTGGATCGTCGCCTCGGTGAACAGGTCCGTGGCGTACTCCAGCTCGGCCCGGTAGCCGCCGTCGGCGCCGGCGACGAGGCCGAAGGTGAGATCGAACTTGGCCGTGGTCCGCTCGACGGCGACCGGCCGCACGTCGAGCCCCGTCAGGCGCGGCGGTTCCGGCGCCTGCTCGCGCAGCCCGAACGTGACGTCGCACAGCGGGGAGCGGGACAGGTCCCGCTGCGGGGCCAGCCCCTCCACCAGCCGGTCGAAGGGCAGCTCGTCGTGGCTGAAGGCGTCCAGCGCGCTCTCCCTGACCCGGCCGATCAGGGTCGTCACCGTCGGATCGCCGGCCAGGTCCACCCGCACCACGACGGTGTTGACGAAGAACCCGACGACGTCGTCCAGTTCCGCCTGGCCTCGACCGGCGACGACCGTGCCGACCGCCACGTCGGTGGCGCCGGTGTAGCGGCCGAGCATCGCGGCGAACACGCTCAGGAAGGTCATGAACGCGGTCGCGCCCTGCCGCCGGCCGAGCGCCAGCAGCGGCTGCGCGATCTCGGCGGGGATGTCGCAGGTGACGGTCGCGCCGTGGCCCCGGCGTACCGGCGGCCGGGGCCGGTCGGCGGGCAGTTCCAGCGGCTGCAGTCCGGCCAGCCGATCACGCCAGTGATCCAGCTCACGGTCCAGCACGTCGCCGGTCAGCCGGGAGCGCTGCCAGGACGCGTAGTCGGCGTACTGCAGCGGGGGTGGCCCGAGCACCGTCGGCCGGCCCTGCACCCGGGCCTCGTAGAGCTCGGAGAGCTCGCGCGCCATGATCTGCTCGGACCAGGCGTCGGCGACGATGTGATGCATGACCAGCAGGAACACATGCTCCCGGGCGCCGAGCCTGATCAGGTAGGGCAGCGCGGGCGCCTGCCCGGCCAGGTCGAAGGGCCGCTCGGCGAGCGAGCGGACGAGCGTGGCCACCCGTTCGGAGTCCGCGCCGGACAGGTCGACGACCTGCAGCGGAACGGGAGCGGCCGGATCCACGATCTGGACCGCGCCGCCGTCCTGCCCGGTCGGGTAGCGGGTGCGCAGGGCGCCGTGCCGGGCGAACAGCCCGGACAGCGCACCGGCCAGGGCGTCCGCGTCCAGTCGCCCGGACAGCCGGAACGCCCAGGTCACGTGATACCGGCCGCCCTGGTCGAGGAGATCGAGGAACCACAGTCGCTGCTGGGCGAAGGAGAGCGGGACCGGTCCGGCCCGCCGTTCCGCGTCCAGCGGGACGATCTCGCCGGCGGCCTGGACGCCGAGGCCGTCGACCCTGGCCGCCAGCGCGGCGGCGGTGCGGTCCTCGAACACGGCGCGGACCGGCAGGGCGACGCCGAACGCGGCCCGCAGCCGGGCCGCGATCCGGATCGCCAGCAGCGAGTGGCCGCCCAGGTCGAAGAAGTCGTCGCCCGTCCCGACCACGTCGAGCCCGAGCACCTCGGCCAGCACATCCGTCACGATCTTCTCGGCCGGGGTGCGCGGCGCCGCGGGGACGGCCCGGCCGGGGAGCCGGACGCCGTCCGGGTCGGGCAGCGCGGCCCGGTCGATCTTGCCGCTGGAGGTCCGCGGCAGGCGGTCCACGGTGAGCAGCACCGAGGGCACGTACGGCTCGGGCAGCCGCGCGAGCAGGAACTCGCGGATCTCCCGCCGCGCAGGCGCCTCGCCCCGCGCCACCAGGTAGCCGACCAGCCGGGGCAGGCCGTCGGGTCCCCGCCTGGCCTCGACCACGGCCGCGGCGAGCGCGGGGTGCCGGGACAGCACGGCCTCGACCTCGTCCAGCTCGATCCGGACGCCGCGGATCTTGACCTGGCGGTCGGCCCGGCCGAGGAACTCCAGCGCGCCGTCGGTCCTGCGGCGCACCACGTCGCCGGTGCGGTAGGCGCGGGCGCCCGGCGGCCCGTACGGATCGGGTACGAACCGGTCTGCGGTCAGTCCCGGCCTGCCCAGGTAGCCGCGGGCCAGGCCGTCCCCCGCGGCGTGCAGCTCACCCGGCGTGCCGACCGGGGCGAGCCTGCCGTCCGGCGTGTGGACGACCGCGCGGGTGTTGTCCAGCGGCCTGCCGATCGGCACGATGCCGCCTTCGTCGCCGGGCTCGTACGACCACGCGGTCACGTCGATCGAGCATTCGGTCGGGCCGTAGGTGTTGACCAGCGCCGTCCCCAGCCGGGTGGACAGGCGGGCGGCGAGCTCGCCGGGCAGCGGCTCACCGGCCGAGAAGAGCAGCCGGAGCGTGCCGCAGCGTTCCAGGCCCGGCTCGTCGGCGAGCGTCCGCAGGAAGGAGGGGACGCCCTGGAGCACGGTGATCCGGCCCTGGACCAGCGCCTCGACCATGCTCGCCGGGTCGCGCTCGGTCCCGTCCGGCGGGAGCACCACGGTGCCACCGGACACCAGCGGCCCGAGGAACTCCCAGACGGAGGCGTCGAAGGTGACCGACGTCTTCTGCAGGAGCCGGTCCGAGGTGCCGAGCCCGTGCTCGTGGACCGTCCACAGCACCCGGTTGCGGATGCCGCGGTGCGGTACGGCCACGCCCTTGGGCCGGCCGGTGGAGCCGGAGGTGTACATGACGTACGCCAGCCCGTCCAGGTCGGTGCCGACCGGCGCGGATTCGCCGGGGCGGGCGTCGATGCCGGCCCGCTCGGCGGCCAGGTTCAGCACCGGCGTGCCGTGGCCGCTCGCCGGAGACGGCTCGGCGCCGACGACGACCAGCCGCGCCCGGGAGTCCCGGAGCATCCAGGCCAGCCGGTCGGCCGGGTGGGCGGGGTCGAGCGGGAGGTAGGCCGCTCCGGCGCGCAGCACCCCGAGCAGCGCCACGACCAGCTCAGGTCGCCGGGGCAGGCAGACGCCCACCACGTCGTCACGGCGGATGCCGGCGGCCCGCAGGTGGTGGGCGAGCCGGTTGGCGGCGGCGTCCAGGTCACCGTAGGTGAGCGCGGCCCCGTCACACTCCACCGCGACCCGGCCGGGGGCCAGGGCCGCCTGGCGGGCGACCAGCTCGGGCAGGCCGAGGTCGGGCCTGCTCCGGACGGGGCCGTCGGCACCGGCGGTGAGCGCGTGCCGCTCCGCGTCGTCGAGCAGCTCCAGCTCCCCGAGCGCGCTGTCCGGCCGGGCCGCCGCCGAGGTCAGCAGGGTCAGGTAGTGGCGGGCGAGCCGGTCGGCGGTGGCCCGGTCGAAGAGCGCGGTCGCGTACTCGATCTCGCCGGTCAGGCCGCCGTCGGCGCGCCGGGTCAGCTCCATGGTGAGGTCGAACTTGGCGGTGCGCCACGGCACCGGCTCGGGCGAGACGTCCAGCCCGGGCAGCCGGAACCGCTCCTCGCCCTCCTCCCGGAACGCGAAGAGCAGCTGGAACAGCGGGTGCCTGGACAGGTCGCGGCTCGGTGCCAGCTCCTCCACCAGCCGCTCGAACGGCAGCTCGTCGTGCTGGTACGCCTCGGCGACGACGTCCTGGACCCGGCCGAGCAGCGTGCCGAACGACGGGTCTCCGGTGAGGTCGGCGCGCAGCACGACGGTGTTCACGAAGAAGCCGATCAACCCCTCGGCCTCGGCGGAGTCGCGCCCGGACATCGGCACGCCGACCGCCAGGTCCCGCCGCCCGGTGTGACGGGCGAGCAGCGCGTAGAACCCCGCCAGGTAGGTCGTGAACGGGGTGGCCCCGGCCCGCCTGCCGATCTCCTCCAGCGCCCCGGCCAGCGCGGGCGGCACGTCGAAGCGGAGGACCGCCCCCCGGTGGTCGCCGACCGGGGGACGGGGCCGGTCGGTGGGCAGTTCGGTCGGCTCCAGGCCGGTGAGCCTGCCGCGCCAGTGCGCCAGTGCGCCGTCCAGCGCCTGCCCGGCGAACCGCTCGCGCTGCCAGGCGGCGAAGTCGGCGTACTGCAGGGCCGGCTCCGGCAGGTCCCGGCCCGAGTAGGCGCCCGCCAGCTCGGTCGCCAGGATGCCGCTCGACCAGCCGTCGGTGGCGATGTGGTGGGTCACCAGCACCAGGACGTGCTCGCCGGCGCCCACCCGCACCAGCCGGACCCGCAGGACGGGACCGCGTGCCAGGTCGATCGGCGTGGCCAGTTCCGCTTCGAGGACCGCGGCCGGGTCCGCCTCCTCGGCGACCGGGCGGAGCCGCGACGGCGGGTCGACGACCTGCGCGGGCTCGCCGTCGGAGCCCGCGACGTAGCGGGTGCGGAGGATCTCGTGCCGCTCGGCCACCCGGGTCAGCGCCCGCCCGAGCGCGTCGACGTCGAGCTCTCCGCGCAGCCGCAGCGCGGTCACCACGAGGTACTCCGTCCCGTTCGGGCGCAGCTGGTCCAGCACCCACAGGCCGCGCTGCGCGAAGGAGAGCGGCAGCGGGCGGGACCTGTCCGCGGGGGTGACGGGCGAGGAGAGGACGGTCTCCCGCGGCGTCTCCGGCCGCCGCGCCCCGGCGGACGCCCCGAACATCTCCTCCGTCTGGGCGCGCACCCGGGCGGCGACGAGGTCCGCGAGGGTGGCCACGGTCGGCGCGGCGAACACGTCCCGCACCGAGACCGGCACCGGGAACCGCTCGCGCAGCCGGGCCACCACCCGGGTGGCGAGCAGCGACTGCCCGCCGAGGTCGAAGAAGCGGTCGTGCCTGCCGACCCGGCCGGCGCCGAGCACCTCGGCCCACACCTCGGCGATGGCCCGCTCCGCCGGGGTGGCGGGCGCGGTGTAGGTCTCCGCGCCGCCCAGCGGGGCCAGGGCGGGCAGCGCCCGGCGGTCGAGCTTGCCGTTGCCGAGCAGCGGCAGCTCGGCGAGGGTCCCCCACAGGGTGGGCACCAGGTGACCGGGGAGCCGCTCGGCCAGGTAGGTGCTGAGCTCGGAGAGCGGTACGCCGGGACCCGCCGGGAGGATGTGCGCGGCCAGCCTCGGGTTGCCCGGGTCGGACCGGTCGGCGACCACCGCGGCGGCGCGGACGGCCGGATGCTCGGCCAGGACGCCCTCGATCTCGCCCGGCTCGACGCGGAAGCCGCGAATCTTGATCTGCTGGTCCGCGCGCCCCAGGAAGACCAGGGTGCCGTCGGGTCGCCGCCGGGCGAGGTCGCCGGTCCGGTAGAGGCGCGCTCCTGGCTCGGTCGCGTACGGATCCGGTACGAAGCGGTCCGCGGTGAGGCGCGGGCTGCCGAGGTAGCCCTGGCCGACCCCGCGCCCGCCGACGTAGATCTCGCCGGCCACGCCGGGCGGCACCGCGCGCATGGCGTCGTCGAGCAGGCAAATGGTGGCGCCGGGGATCGGCCGGCCGATCGGGACCGGACCCGGCGCCGTCTCGCCTGCGGGCACGACGTGCACGCAGCAGGCGACGGCGGTCTCGCTCGGACCGTAGCTGTTGACGATCCGGGTCGCCGGGGCGTGCGCGGCCCAGGTGGCCAGCTGTTCGCCGCGCAGTTCCTCGCCGCCGACCACCAGGCATCTGGCCGCGGCGGCCAGCACGTCGGCGGGGAGCGTCCCGGTCAGCAGGTCCAGGTGGGTCGGGGTCAGCTTGACGACGCCGTAGGGGCCGTCGGCCAGCGCCCGCGCCAGCTGCTCGACACCGGCCGCCTCCTCGTCCACCAGCCGCACCGGGGCTCCGGCGGCCAGCGTCGGGTAGAGCGAGGTGAGGGCGAGGTCGTAGGCGATGGAGGTGTGCAGCGGCGACCCCGCCCCGTCCCCCGGCCGCAGTTCCGCACAGGCCCAGCGGGTGTAGCCGGCCAGGCCGCGGTGGGTGACCATGGCCCCCTTGGGGCGGCCGGTGGATCCCGAGGTGTAGACCACGTACGCCAGGTCGTCCGGGTGCGGCCGGGCGTCCGGCGCGGTCGGCGGGCAGGCCCGTATCCCGGCCCGCTCGGCCGGGTCGTCCAGTGCCACCAGCCGGACTCCCGCGGGAAGCAGCGGGGCGGCGTCGGCGGTCGCGACCAGCAGCGGCGCGGCGGAGTCCGCCAGCGCCTGTGCCAGGCGCTCGGCCGGATGGGCCGGGTCGAGCGGGATGTAGGCCGCCCCGGACTTGAGCACGGCCAGCAGCGCGACGACGAGGTCGGCGGTTCTCGGCAGCCGGACCGCGACGAGCGTGCCGCGGCGGGCGCCGAGCGCGCGGAGGCGGCCGGCCAGCCTGTTGGCCTCGCGGTCCAGTTCGGGGTAGGTGAGGGTGGTTCCGCCGCCGGTGACGGCGATCCCCTCGGTGACGGCCGCGCGGGCCGCGATCAGCTCCGGCACGGTGCCGGAGTCGTCCGGCACCGGCTCGCCCGCCAGGACGGGCGCCGCGGCCTCCGCGCCGATGAGCAGCGGCAGCCGCCGCACGGGTGTGTCCGGTGCCGCGACGGCCGCCCGCAGCAGCCGCACGTAGTGGTCGGCGAAGCCCGCCATCGACGAGGCGTCGAAGAGCGCGGCCGCGTACTCGATCCGGCCGTCCAGGCCGCCGTCCGGCCGCCGCGTCAGATGGCAGCCCAGATCGAACTTGGCACCCGGCAGGTCGGGGAGCTCCACTCCGGACGGGCGGGCCGCCGCCTCGTGCGTGGCGAACATGATCGAGAACAGCGGGTTGCGGGACAGGTCGCGCTGCGGCGCGAGTTCCTCGACGACCAGCTCGAACGGCACCTCGGCGTGCGCGTACCCGGCCGTGGCGCTTTCCCGGACCTCCGCCAGCAGGTCGACGAAGGTGGCCAGGTCGGCGAGCGGCGCCCGTACCACGACGGTGTTGACGAAGAGGCCGACGAGACCGTCCAGCTCGGGCCGGTTCCGCGCGGAGACCGGCACGCCGACGGCCAGGTCGCTCTGGCCGGTGTAGCGGGCCAGGATCGCGAGGAAGCCGGCCAGCAGCGTGATGGACGGTGTCGCCCCGTGGCCGCCGCCGAGTTCGTCGAGGTGGGCCGCCAGCTCCGGCGGGACGGCGAACCTGACCGTACCGGCTCTCGGGTCGCGGACCGCGGCGCGCGGCCGGTCGGCCGGCAGCTCGGTCGGCTCCATCCCGGCCAGCCGCTCCCGCCAGAACCCCAGCTCCCGCTCGACGAGCTCGGCGGCGGACCCCGCCATCCGGTCGCGCTGCCAGATCGCGTAGTCGGCGTACCGGACCGGGAGCGGCGGCAGCGGCCTGCCCTCCAGCGCCGCGACCAGCTCTCCGGCGAGCACCTCGTGCGACCGGTCGTCGGTCGCGATGTGGTGCAGCGTGAACAGCACGGTGTGCTCGCCGCCGGCGTCGCGGACCACGCGGACCCGGACCGGGGGGGCCGCGGACAGGTCGAAGGGGCGGGTCATCTCCTCGGCGAGCACCTGCCGGGGGTCGCCGTCCTCGATCCGCGCCGGGACCGGCCCGGCCGGCTCGACGACCTGCGCCGGCTCGCCGTCGCCCTCGGCCGGGTAGCGGGTGCGCAGGATCTCGTGACGTTCGAAGAGCCCGGTCAGCGCGGCGCGCAGCCGGTCGGGGTCCAGCGGGCCCGGCACCCGCACCGCGAGGGGCTCCAGGTAGGAGGTGCCCTCCGGGTCGAGCTGGTGCAGGAACCACATCCGCCGCTGCGCGAACGAGAGCGGCGCGGGACCGGTCCGCGGCGCGACCGGCACCGGCGGGAGGGCGCGGCCGGCGCTCTCCAGCCGTGCGGCGAGGCGCTCGACGGTGCGGGCCTCGAACAGCGCGGCGACCGGCAGTTCGATCCCCCGCTCGGCGCGCAGCCGGCCGACCACCAGGTTGGCCGAGAGCGAGTGCCCGCCCAGGGCGAAGAAGTCCGCCTCGGCGTCGGCCACCGGACGTTCGAGCACCTCCGCGAACGCCGCCGCCACCGCGCGTTCCGCGGGCGTCCCCGGTTCGCGTCCCGCCGTGGCCGCGGGGGCGGGCATCGCCCGCAGGGCCGCCCGGTCGATCTTTCCGTTGGGCGTCGTGGGGAACTCCGCCACCTCCAGGAAGTCCGCCGGGATCAGGTACGGCGGGAGCAGCCGCGCGCAGTGCAGACGCAGCTCCGGCGCGGAGGGCGGCGCGGCCGGGTCGACCGGCTGGACGTGGGCGACGAGGCTCGGCCCGGTGCCGGCCTCGATCGCCTGGACCACCGCGAACCGCACCCCCTGGTGGGCCGCCAGCACGCCCTCGACCTCGCCCGGCTCGACCCGGTGTCCGCGGATCTTGATCTGGTCGTCGGTGCGACCGAGGATCTCGATCCTGCCGTCCGGGTGCCGCCTGGCGACGTCGCCGGTGCGGTACAGCCGCCCGCCCGGCACGGTGCCGTAGGGGTCGGGGACGAACCTGTCGGCGGTCAGCGCCGGCCTGCGGTGGTAGCCGACCGCGACGCCGTCGCCACCGACGCACAGCTCTCCGCTCGTCCCGGCGGGCACCGGGTTCAGTCCGTCGTCCAGGACGTGCAGCGTCGTGTTGGCCACCGGGGCGAAGTCGCGCACCTCGCCGTCCTCCAGGAACGCGACCGAGGACCACACGGTCGTCTCGGTCGGCCCGTACAGGTCCCACAGCCGCGCGCCGGCCGCGCACAGGCGGCGCGCGAGCTCGGCGGGCAGCCGCTCGCCGCCGCAGAGCGCGGTGAACCCGGCGGGCGGGCTCCAGCCGCCGTCGAGCAGCAGCCGCCAGGTCGTCGGGGTCGCCTGCATCACGGTCGCGCCGATGCGGTCCAGCAGGGCGGCGAGCCGCTCCGGGTCGCGGGCGTCCTCGGGTTCGGCGACCACCACGCGCCCTCCGACGACGAGCGGCAGGAACAGCTCCAGTGCCGCGATGTCGAACGACACGGTGGTCACGGCCGGGAAGACGGTGCCGGGGGCCAGCCCCGGCCGCTCGCGCATGGACCACAGGAAGTTGGTGAGCGCCCGGTGCGAGACCAGCACGCCCTTGGGCCGCCCGGTCGACCCCGAGGTGTAGATGAGATAGGCCGGGTCGTCCGGCGCCACCGCCCGAGGTGCCACCGGGGACCGCGGTGGCGCCTCGGGCTCCGCGAGGTCGTCGATCCGCACCACGGTGGCCGACGGGGTGACCGGCGGGGTGGCCGCGGCCACCCCGTCGGCGCCGGAGGTGACCAGTACCCTCGCCCCGGCGTCGTCGAGCACGTAGCGGAGCCGGTCGGCCGGATGGGCGGGATCGAGCGGCACGTAGGCCGCCCCGGCCAGGTGCACGCCGACCAGCGCCGCGACGAGTTCGACGCCGCGCGGCACGGCCACGCCGACCGGTTCGCCGGACCGCACGCCGAGCCGCCGCAGGCGGCCGGCGAGGGCACCGGCCAGCGCCATGAGCTCGGTGTAGGTGAGCCGCCGGTCGCGGCACTCGACCGCCACCGCGTCCGGCGTCCTGGCCGCCTGTGCCGCGATCAGCTCGTGCACCGGAAGCGCGGGGTACGGCTCCCGGCCCCGTTCCGGGGAGTGCTCCTCCGGTGGCGTGTGCCGTCCCGGAGGGGTGGGATCCACACCGGTCTGGTCAGGCATGCTCATCGTCCCCTCGGGATGGCTCGGCGGATCGTCAGCGAGCCTCGTCGGCCATGCGCAGCCGCAGGCTGAGCGGGCGCATGTCGGTCCAGACCCGCTCGATGTGGTCCAGGCACTCCTGCCGGGTCCCGGAGGCGCCCTCGGCCCGCCAGCCGGCGGGCAGCGCACGGTCGGCGAACCAGACCGAGTACTGCTCCTCGTGGTTGACCACGACCAGGTACTTCTCGTCCGCGGACATCTCTCTCCTCAGCGGTCGCGTTGTTCCACTTCTCCCGGACCCGCCTCCGGGTCCGTGGAGAAGTCGGGAAGGTGGATCCCGAGCCCCCGCGCCGCGGCCTCGTCCATGACGTGGGCGGCGAGTGCGGCGTCGAGGGCGCCGAGCCCGAAAGGCGAGAACACCGTCACGGACCCGGCGTCATAGGGCAGCGCGCTGGCCCCGGCCAGCAGGTCGCCGATCTCGGCGGTGACGAATCCCCGGTCCCCGGCCAGCCGCGCGGCCAGGTCGAGCGAGGTCGCCTCGCGGCAGACGTGGTCGGTGTCGTCGACCACGTTCCTGGCCGCCAGGATCGACTCGGGGGTCAGGTCGCGCAGCGACACGTGCAGCACGACGGTGCCCGGCAGGCAGGAGTCCGCACTCAGGTGCGGCTCGCCGGCGGTGGTGGCGAGGGAGACGATCCGGTGCGCGGCCAGCGCCTCCTCGACGTCACCGGCGATCTCGACCTTCAGGTCGGGCACCCGGGCCGCGAACTCCCGGGCGCGCTCGGGGTCGAGGTCGAACACCGTGACCGCCTCCAGCTCGGGGAGCTGTGCCCGCAGGAAGCGGAGGACCTCGAAGTTGACGACCCCGCAGCCGATCAGCGCGACCCCGCTCCTGACCTCGCCGGGGGCGTCGGCGGTGAGCGTGGCCGCGGCCACGGCTGCGCCGGCCGCGGTGCGCCTGGCCGAGATGACCGCCCCCTCCAGCAGCGCCACCGGCCGTCCGTCCGTGACGGAGTTGAGCAGGATCGCGGCCGACGCCCGCTCCAGCCCGAGGGCCAGGTTCCCGGGGAACGACGCCACCCACTTGACCGCCGCGACCGGGCGCTCGCCCCCGACGTAGGCGGGCAGCGCGATGATCCGGTCGCGCGCGTTGCCGGGGAAACGCAGGAAGACCGAGTGCGGTACCGAGGTCTCCCGCCGCGAATGGGCCAGGTAGGCGTCCCTGACGGTCCGGCAGACGGCGTCCTCGGCGCCGTCCAGCACCGCCAGCACGTCGCTCCTGCGGAGGATCAGCATGTCGTTTGCTCCTTCCAGAGGTGGGCGATGTCGCCGAACCTCTCCTCCACCCAGACGTCGGAGTAGATGGTGTCCAGGTACCGCTCGCCCCGGTCGGGCAGGAGCAGGACGCAGTTGGCGCCGGCCGGGATCTCCGCGAGCCGCTGCGCGACCGCGCTCACCACGGCGCCCGAGGAACCACCGCCCAGGATCGCCTCGACGCCGACCAGCCGCCGACAGCCGACCACGCAGTCCTGGTCGGTCATCCGGGCCACGGAGTGGGCGATGCCGTCGTAGTACAGCTCCGAGCGGATCGCCGCGCCGTGTCCCGGGATGAGCCGCCGACAGGACGGCTCGCCGAAGATGGCGCTGCCCTCCGCGTCGACGGCGACGATGTGCGTGCCCAGCCCGTGGTCCGCGACGAACCTGGCGCACCCGTGAATGGTGCCGCAGGTTCCGGTGGCCACGAAGAGGTAGTCGACGTTCCCGTCGAGCTGCCGGACGACCTCCTGCATGATCGTTTCCTGGGCACGGGCGTTGAGCGGGTTGGCGTACTGGTTGGGCCAGAACGCGTGGGGAATGTCGTGGACGAGTTCGCGGACGCGCCGGATCCTGGCGGACAGGAAGTCGCCCATCTCGTTGTCGGGTTCGCGCACGATGTCCAGCTCCGCCCCGTACGCGGCCAGGATCGCGAGGTTCTGGGCGGTCATCTTCGGGTCCGCCACGCAGATGAACCTGAGGCCGAACCAGCGGCACACCTGCGCGAGCCCGATGCCGAGGTTGCCCGAGCTCGACTCGACGACCGTCGACTGGTTCGGGATGAGCTCGCCGCGTTCGATCGCACCCAGCACCATGCCCATGGCGGACCGGTCCTTCATGCTGCCGCCCGGGTTCAACGACTCCAGCTTGGCGTGGAACCGGGCCCGGGAGTCCCCGAAGAGGCGCGTCAGCCGCACCAGGGGGGTGGCACCGACCGCGGAGAGGACGCCGTCACCGATCCGCGCGCTCACCGCCGGAGTCGTCCGGCCGGGGGGCGCACAGTCGATGGCCTCATATCCTGCGCTCACCGTTCCGCTCCGTCAGGCAATTCAGAAGATATGCTCCGCGAGACATTGGCACCTTTCCGGACGGCTTCATTCTCATGGGTTTCCGGCGGCACCCGCCGGAACCCGCCGAACATATTTACCGGGCCACCTCGAATGGCTGTCCACGGCAACGGGACCCAAAACGTGGCCCGACCATAACCAGGGCGCCTCGACAGGGTCAATAGCGCAGTCCGCGGAAATGGTCGTTGCCGCAAAAACTCCAGCCGTGCATGATAAGTCTCGGCACCGCCGAATTATCGCATCGTATTCACCGAATGAACGGGCCGACCGGCGTATTGATGTCGTTATTAGACGATGGACGGGAGCTGTCCCGCCGGCGGGACAGCTGGGCGACGCGGACCGCCGGGGAGCACGCCATGGCCGCTCCGACCCCCCGCACGCGAAGGAGAATGCCGAATGACCACCATTTTGCCCGCTCCGGCAGGCCCGCTGAATAATGTTCGGCCGATGACCGGTGAGGAATACCTGGAGTCGTTGCGCGACGGCCGCGAGGTATATATCGGGGGCGAGCGCGTGCCGGACGTTACCACTCACCCGGCCTTCCGTAACAGCGCACGTTCCATCGCCCGGCTGTACGACGCGCTACACGAACCGGAGGCCGCGGATGTATTGCGTGTGCCGACCGACACGGGAAACGGTGGATTCACCCATCCGTACTTCAAAACGGCCCGTTCCGCGGCCGATCTGGTCGCCTCCCGGGACGCGATCGTCGCCTGGCAACGGCTCGTCTACGGCTGGATGGGCCGCACCCCGGACTACAAGGCCGGCTTCTTCGGCACCCTGGAGGCCAACGCGGACTTCTACCGCCCGTTCCAGGACAACGCGCTGCGCTGGTACAAGGAGGCACAGGAGCGGCTGCTCTACTTCAACCACGCGATCGCGCACCCCCCGGTCGACCGGGACCGGCCGGCCGACCGGACCGCGGACGTGTGCGTCCACGTCGAGGAGGAGACCGACTCCGGCCTGATCGTGTCCGGCGCGAAGGTCGTCGCGACCGGGTCCGCGATCACCAACGCGAACTTCATCGCCCACTTCGGCCTCCCGCTCAGGGACAAGAGGTTCGGCCTGGTCTTCACCGTGCCGACGAACTCCGCCGGCCTGAAGTTCATCTGCCGCACCTCCTACGAGCAGGCGGCGGCGGCGCAGGGCAGCCCCTTCGACTACCCGCTGTCCAGCCGGATGGACGAGAACGACAGCATCATGGTGTTCGACCGGGTGCACGTGCCCTGGGAGAACGTCTTCATGTACGACGCCGGCGCGGCCAACTCCTTCGCCGCCGGGTCCGGGGTCCAGGAGCGCTTCACCTTCCACGGCTGCGCGCGGCTGGCCGTCAAGCTGGACTTCATCGCGGGCTGCGCGATGAAGGGCGTGGAGGCGACCGGCGTCTCGGCGTTCCGCGGCGTGCAGGCCCAGATCGGCGAGATCCTCAACTGGCGCGACCTGTTCTGGGGGCTGTCCGACGCGATGGCCAAGTCGCCGACCTCGTGGCACGGCGGCGCGGTGCAGCCGAACCTCAACTACGCCATGGCGTACCGCACGTTCATGGGCGTCGGCTATCCCCGTATCAAGGAGATCCTCCAGCAGACCCTCGGCAGCGGCCTGATCTACCTGAACTCGCACGCCGCCGACTGGAAGAACCCCGACGTGCGCCCCTACCTGGACCGCTACCTGCGCGGCTCGCGGGGCATCGAGGCCATCGACCGGGTGAAGCTGCTCAAGCTGCTCTGGGACTGCGTCGGCACCGAGTTCGCCGGACGCCACGAGCTCTACGAGCGCTCCTACGCCGGCGACCACGAGGGCATCCGGGTGCAGACGCTGCAGTCCTACACGGCGAGCGGGCAGGCCCAGGCGCTGAAGGGCTTCGCCGAGCAGTGCATGGCCGAGTACGACCTCGACGGGTGGACCCGTCCCGACCTGATCGGCCCGGAGGGCCTGCCCGGCCACACACGTTGACGCCGCCCCACGGAGACATCGCCCGCAACGGAGGAACCATCATTGGCCATCATCGCGCTTGAGCCGTCGGCCCGGCCCCGCCGGGAGTACCACCCGCTCGCGTGGAAACCGCTGTCGCTGATCGTCGCGGCCGTCGTCGTGCCGGTGGCGCTGCTCATCGACGGCTACGGCTACAACATCGACGAGCTCTACTTCATCGCGGCCGGCCGGCAGCCGGCCTGGGGGTACGCCGACCAGCCGCCGCTCGTGCCGCTGCTGGCCGCGCTGGCCGACGCCCTGTTCCCCGGTTCGCTGCTCGCGCTCCGGCTGCCGGACCTGCTCGTGGTCGCGGCCGGTGTCGTGGTCACCGCGCAGATCGCGCGGGAGATGGGCGGCCGGGGGCGGGCGCAGGTCATGGCGGCCGCCGCCTACGCGATCGCCTTCCTCGGCCAGGCGGGCAGGCTCGACACCGAGACGTTCGACGTCGTGCTGTGGATGACGGCCGGACTGCTGGTGGTCCGCTGGGTCCGGCTGCGCGGCGAGGGAAGGACCGGCCGGAGCGCCGACCTGCCGCTGTTCTGGGCCGGCGTCGTCACGGCCGTGGCGTTGCAGGTCAAGTTCCTCATCCCGGTCTTCTGGGCGGCCCTGGCGGTGAGCGTGCTCGCGGTCGGCCCGCGCGACCTGCTGCGGCGGCCGGCGCTGTGGGCGGGGGCCGCGATCGCGGTGGTGGCCACGGTGCCCGGCCTGGTCTGGCAGACCGTGCACGGATGGCCGCAGCTCCAGGTGGCCGCCGCGCTGACCGGGGAGAACGAGATGCTCTGGGGCGGCCGGCCGATGTTCCTGCCGCTGCTGCTGCTGATCACCGGCATCCCGGTCGGTACGGTGCTGTTCTGTTACGGCCTGTGGGCGCTGCTGCGCTGCCCCGACCTGCGTGACCACCGCTTTCTCGGGTGGACCGTGCTCGGCGTGATCGCCGTCCTGCTCGCGGCCGGCGGCCGCTTCACCTACGTCGGCGGGGTGTTCCCCCTCGTCTTCGCGGCGGCGGCGGTACGGATGGAACTGCACCGGTCGGCCCGCTGGTGGCGCTGGACCGTCAGCCCGCCGGTCTTCGTGCTGGCTGCGCTGCTGCCGCTGGTACAGCTGCCGATCACCCCGGTCGCGGAGCTCAGGCAACCGACCACCCCGCAGGAACGGTCGGACATGCTGGAGGCCTTCCTCCAGCTCGGCTGGCCCGAGCTCGCGAACTCGGTCACCCGGGCCTACCACGCGCTGCCGCCGGCCACCAGGGACCGGACCACGGTCCTCACCCGGTACTTCTGGCAGGCCGGCGCCCTGGAGGTGCTGGGCACCAGGCAGGGGCTGCCGCACCCGTACAGCGGGCACCGCGGGTACGGCTACCTGGCGACCCCGCCCGAGGAGCCGGGCCCGGTCCTGGTCGTCGGCGGGATGGACGACGAGCTGCGGTCGATGTTCTCCGGCGTCCGGCAGGTGGGCACCGTCGAGGGCAGGATCGGCCTCGGGATCGGCACTCCGATCTGGTTCTGCGAGGGCCGTACCGCGGCCTGGTCGCGGATCTGGCCGCTGCTGAGGCGGGAGGACGCCGCCCGGCGGGCCCGGCCGGGCTCCTGAAGGACCGCATGGGTGAGGGCGGGCCGCGATCGGCCCGCCCTCACCCATGCGGTCTCAGATCTCGAAGTGCAGCGCCACCTGCTGGATCCGCTCGATCAGGGCCGCCTGCTGCAGGCTGCCCTCCTGCTGCGGCCGGACGTCGCCGCCGTGCAGCACCGAGCGTACGAAGGCCCCGATCACGTTCGCGAACTGGTGGTCGGCCGGCAGGACGAGCTCCTCGCGGTGGTCCTGGCGCTCGATCCGCAGCACCGGCCGGTGTGCCTCAGGCGGGGTGAACACCCGGTCCAGCAGGATCCTTCCGGTACTCCCCGCCAGCCGGTAGCTGTTGCGGTAGGAGTGCTCCATGCCGAAGGTCAGCTGGGCCGAAACCCCCTGCGGCGTGCTCAGCAGCACGTCGCCCGACATCACCACGTCCCGCTTGTGGTCGTGCCTGAAGGCGGCGCCGACCACCTGGAGGTCGCCGCCGAGGAAGTGCAGCGCCGCGCGGACCGGGTAGCCCCCGAAGTCGACGAAGGCGCCGCCGCCGACGTCGCGCAGGTAGCGGATGTCGCCCTCCGGCTTGGGCGGGAAGGTGAAGGCGCTGGAGAATCCGCGCAGTTCCCCGATCGCGCCGTCGGCGACCAGCTTGCGCACGGTGGCGTGCTGGGAGTGGTGGAGGAACATGTAGTTCTCCAGCAGCACGAGACCGCGCGAGCGGGCGAGCGCGAACAGGCGGCCGGTCTCCGCGTAGCCGCTCGTCATCGGTTTCTCGACCAGGACGTGCACGCCGGCCTCGATGGATCGCTCGATCCATTCCGCGTGCAGCAGCGCGGGCAGCGGGATGTAGACGGCGTCCACGTCCGGGCGGTCGAGCAGCGAGCCGTATCCCTCGATCGGCTCGCCCCCGAACCGGTCGGTGAACTGTTTCGCCCGCCGCATGTCCCGGCTCGCGATCGCGACGACCTCCACGGACGGGTCGTCGCGCATCGCGGGAAGGGTCCGCCGCCAGGCGATGTCCGCGCATCCCATGACCCCCATGCGCAGCCTGTCAGGGGTGCTGGCACTCATCGGAATCCTTCCAGCGTGAAGGCCCCCGGATTTATCCGTGAGGAGGAAGTCGACATCAGGGGAACTCCACTCGGCAGAGGACGGGACATCAGGTGGTCGGGCAGGGACACTGCGGCGGCATCGTCAGAACGGCCGCGGGGCCGTCTTCAGCTCCGCGTAGTGGGCGAGGCATTCCTCGTAGGTGCTGAGGAGCCCCTTCGACTCCGCTTCGGCCAGGGTGAGCGCGCCGGCGTCCTTCTCCGACATGATCGGAGGCTCGGTGAGACCCCAGGGGATGCCGATCTCCGGATCCAGCGGATCGATCTCGAGCATCGTCCCCGGGATGTACGCCGCCGAGCACACGTAGTTCATGCAGGCGTCGTCGGTCAGCGCCAGGAAGGCGTGCCCCAGGCCGTCGGCGAGGTACACCGCGATGCCCGAGTCCTCGTCCTGGCGGGTCATCTCGTACTTCCCGTACGTGGGGGAGCCCACCCGCAGGTCCACCACGACGTCGAGCACCGCGCCGCGCACGCAGGTGACCAGCTTGGCCTGGCCCGGCGGCAGAAGGGTGCCGTGGATCCCCCGCAACGTGTTGCGGCGGCTGAGCGAGTAGTTCACCTGCCCGACCACGAAGGGGTAACCGATCGCCTCGGAGATCGTCTCGGCGCGGAACGCCTCCATGAAGTACCCGCGGCGGTCATGGTGCCGCTCCGGGGTCAGGCGGTACGCGTTGGGCACCGACAGCTCGGTTATCGACAGCGACTGGAACATGTGCGGAAGGCTCCTCGAGTCGTTCCGGCGATCAGACCGCCAGCTTCTCCAACAGGTGTACGACGTCCGCCGGAGCCGGCTGCGCGGCGATCTCGGCGGCGACCTCGGCCGCGGCCACGGTGAATCGGGCGTCCGCGAGGAGCGCCAGACAGCGCTCGGCGACCAGCTCGGGAGTGACCTCCTCGGGAGACAGCCGCATTCCCGCCCCCGCGCCGACCACCGCCCCCGCGTTGTCGAACTGGTCGTCGAACTGCGGGAGCACCAGTTGCGGCCGGCCCGCGGACAGGGCGGTCAGGACGGTGCCGTGCCCTCCGTGGTTCACCACCAGGTCGCAGGTCGGCAGCACCTGCGCGAGCGGAAGCCTGCCGACCCGGTGGGCGACCGCCGCCAGCGCGGGCCAGGCGGCCACGACCTCCTCGTCCGCCGCGACCACGAGCTCGGCGCCGCGCCGGGCCAGGCGTTCCAGGACCGGCACGACCAGGTCGCCCAGCAGCCGCGCCCCGATCCGCGGCACCACCGTGCCCAGGGTGACGCACACCCGCGGCCGCCGACGCTCCAGGAAGACCCAGCCGGGCACCCGGGCGTCGCCGGTGTAGGGCACGTTGCGCACGCCCTGGTGCCCCGTCGCGTGCGGCAGCCGCATGCCCGGCGGCCACGGGTTGAGCACCTCGACCGGTACGGGCGGCTCGACCCCGAGCTCCTCCCGCACGGCCGACCGGTACTCCTCCAGCGGCGCCACGCCCCACTGGTACTCCACGTACGGCACACCGGTGGCCGCCGCGGCGAGCGGTCCGGCGAACTCCGCGCGCTCGCTCACCACGAGGTCCGGCCGCCACGCCTCGAACAGCTCGTGCGCGCCGGGCAGGCACTGGCCCGAGATGCGGCCGAAGGCGCGCCCGTGGGCGTGCCTGCGGCGTTCGGCGTCGGTCGCCGAGGCGACCGGCTCGTCGCCGACCAGCTCGACGAAGTCCGCCGCGGAACCGAAGGACGCGGCGGGCAGTCCGGACCGCGTCACGACGGCGGCGAAACCGTCCGTGGTGGCGACCAGGACGTCATGACCGGCGGCACGGGCGGCCCAGGCCAGCGGCACCAGGGGAAAGAAATGGCCACGCAGCGGCGCAGTCGTGAACAGCAGTCGCACGGTGACTCCACTTCGTCTCCTCGGCCCGCGCGTGGCCGGCGGTCAGCAAAGGCTGTGCATGCAGGCAAGCAGGCTGCGCGCCTCGATGTTGAGGTAGTGACCGTGCCGGAGCAGGTCCAGTAGCTGCCGGACGGTCATCCAGCGGAAGTTCGGCGGCACGTCGATCGGCATCGTCTCATCGGCCTCGATGATCTGGTACCTGGTGAGCGCCTTGTAGAAGCGCCCGCCCTCCTCGGACAGCACGGCGTCGTAGTGCGTGACACCCGGCTGGGAGATCAGCAGGTCCCGGGTGAACGGGTCGTCGACGTCCGTCGGCTCCGTGCCCGGCAGGAGGTGGACGGTCGGCGCCATCTCCACCATGTCCATCAGACCGTACTCCGGCCTGGCCTGGACGAGCAGGTGCAGCACGCCCCGGATGGACCGTGCGAAGAACACCGCCCGTCCCTGGCCGCGGGGGTAGAGCAGGGGCTGCGTCCAGCGCTGGACCTCCCGGGTTCCGGCCTCCGCCTCGACCGCGATGATGCGGAACCGCCGGCCGTCGTGGTCGGCGATCTCGTCGTCACCGCGCTTCCAGCCGGCGACGCCCTCCAGGGGGACCAGCCGGGCGGTCCAGTCGTAGCGGGTCTTCGCCTCGGTGAACCAGCTGAGGATCTCCCCCATCGCGTGCAGCGGCCGCGTCTCCGTGCCGTCCGCCTGGTGCTGGTAGGAGCGGACGAGCGCGTCCCTGAAGGCGTCGTCGGCCGGCGCGCCGTTCTGCTGCGGCAGCTCGAACGGCAGGCACGACAGCACCGTCCGCGCGTCCATGTTGACCAGGTTGTCGATTCGGGTCAGTTCGCGGATCTGGGCCAGGCTGAGCCAGCAGAAGTCCTCGCGGACGGGGACGTCCCCGGTCACGAGCACCACCATGTTGCGGTTGCGCTTGCGCCAGAACCAGGCGCCCTGCTCCGACTGCAGGACGTCCACCAGGACCTCGCCGCGGTCCGGCCCGATGAAGCACTCCAGGTACGGGGTGCCGGTGCCGCGGTGCACCCGGGTGTAGTTGCTGCGTGTCGCCTGCACGGTCGGCGAGAGCTGGAGCGTGTTGACGTTGCCCGGCTCCATCTTCGCCTGCATCAGGCAGTGCAGGACACCGTCGAACTCCTTGACGACGATGCCGAGGATGCCGATCTCCGGCTGGTTGATGATCGGCTGCGACCAGGTGTCCACACCGCCGTCCCGCACCCGCAGGCCCTCGATCGTGAAGAACCGGCCGCTCTCGTGCCCGAGGTTTCCGGTGTCCGGTTCGAAGGCCCACGCGTCCAGTTCGGAGAAGGGGATCCGCCGCACGGCGAAGTGGCCGGCCGCGTTCCGTTCGGCCCACCAGTCGTGGAAACCGGAGACGGACATGAGCGCGCCGTCGTCTGCTCTGCCGTCCGTTCCCGCGTGCGACGCGGCGAGTCGGGTCATGGTGGCGGGCCTCTTCCTGTCCTCGGTTCGTTCGGTCGGCCGTCGGTGCGCGCGAGCAGCGCTCAAACCGCGGCCAGTACGGCACGCAACGTGTCGATGACCCGCTCCTGATCGGTGTCGGAGAGCGAGGGGAACATGGGCAGGGAGAAGATCTCGTCGGCCGCCGCCTCGGTGACCGGCAGGGACCCCTTCTCGTAGCCGAGGTGGGCGAAACCCGACTGGGTGTGCACCGGCCACGGATAGCTGATGTTCAGCGAGATGTCGCGCGCCTTGAGGGCTTCGATGATCTTGTCCCGCCTGGGGTGGCGCACCACGTAGACGTAGTACACGTGGTCGTTTCCCGGCGCCGTCCTGGGAGTCACCAGTTCGGTGTCCGCGAACGCCTGCTCGTAGCGCGCCGCGATCGCGCGTCGCTTGGCGATGTAGTCGTCGAGCCGGGTCAGCTTGCGGCGGAGGATCTCGGCCTGCACCTCGTCGAGCCTGCTGTTGTAGCCGGGCGTGCTCACGACGTAGTACTGGCTCTCCATCCCGTAGTAGCGCAGCCGGCGCAGGTTGGCGGCGACCTCGGCGTCGTCGGTCATGGTCGCGCCGCCGTCGCCGTACGCTCCCAGCACCTTCGTCGGGTAGAACGAGAACGCCGCCGCCTTACCCGTCGAGCCCGCGATACGGCCGTGCCGACGGGCGCCGTGCGCCTGCGCGCAGTCCTCCAGGATCGGCAGGCCGTGCTTCGCGGCGATCGCCTCCAGGGGCGCCAGGTCCACGCACTGGCCGTACAGATGGACCGGGAGGATGCACCGGGTGCGATCGCTGACGACTCCCGCCACCTGCTCGACGTCCATCAGGTAGGTCTCCGGGTCGATGTCGACGAACACCGGTGTGGCGCCCACCGCGTCGATCGCCAGCACCGTGGGCGCCGCCGTGTTCGAGACGGTGATCACCTCGTCCCCGGCACCGACCCCGAGGGCCCGCAGTCCGAGCACGATGGCGTTCGTCCCGTTGTCGACTCCCACGCAGTGCTCGACACCGTGATAGGCCGCGAACTCCTGCTCGAATGCCCGGACACTCGGTCCCAGCACCAGCTGCCCCGAGCGGAACACCGTGTCGACCGCATCGAGGATGTCGTCGCGTTCCTTCTCGTACTCCGGCAGATAACCCCATACGAAGAGGGTCATCGGGGCACGTCACCTCCAATAGGCGGAGACCCGTTCGGCATGTGGCCGGGGACTCAGACGATGTGCTTGAGAAGATCCACGCCGTGCGCGTCCCAGTTCTCGCGATAGATCGCGAAAACGTGAACATCCCGCACCCGGCCGTGGAAGTACATGTGCTTGGGCAGAACGGCTTCGGCCTCGACCATCGCCGTGTGCGGCTCGGTGAATCCGAGACTCTCGACGCCGGCCTCGACGGCGTGGAAGTACACCTTTCTGGTGCGCCACATCGCGAAGGCGAAGTTGACCGTGAGCGCGACCGCGTCCGTCCGGATCTCGTCCGGCTGACCTGCCAGGTGGACATCGGCCCGGAGGTGACCCGCCGGAGAGAGGTCGGACAACGTGCTGAATCCGACGATCTCCCCGGTGTCCTTGCGGTGCACCAGGAAACAGGCGGCCAACCCCTGCCCGAAGGTGTCCACGAACCTGTCGATCACCGGCAGGCCACTGTGTCCCAGCCGGAACAGGATGTCGTAGACCTTGGCGGCGTCCTTGACACCCGCCGGCCGCAACTCGATCTGCCTGGACTCGGTGTGCGGAAAGAGCATTTCTCGGTCATCCTCGTTTCGGAGTCCGGGTTCCGGCGACATGAAATGGCATTCACCCGCCAGGCGGCACAGATTTCCGGACATCGATCGGGAAAACGTGTGCGGTCTCATACCGTAGGCCGTCCGCCCGTCCCGCCAGCGGGACAGGGCAGGCACGCATCGAATCAGCACGCCTTCTGAAGACCGGGGAGCCGAAACCCTTCGGGTGTTTACCAGGTCTACCACACCGGATCGTTCACCGGAATCCCGCTGACATTTCCGCCGCCTTGGAAAAGCATGAGTCCGTACGGCGAACCGGTCTTACGCTATTGCCCCCGCCGCGACGCCGTGGCTACTGTCGTCGACGTTTAGGCGTCCACCTACAAAGCTCCGTTTCTGAGCGGGACCCGTGAAAGCACTTCGAAGCGGTGTCGATTCGAAACTCGCGTGGATATCACCGCGACCGCACGAAAGGACAAAATACATGTCGGATAAGGACCTCGCCGCCGGCGTCGACCTCACCCTGATCGACGATGTGGAGCGAATGGTACGGGGCACGGCGGAAATGATCTGCGCCGAGCAGCCTGACGTGCCCCAGCCGGAGTCCCTGCACGACCTCGACTCGTTCTCGATGGTCCAGGTCCTGCTGGAGCTGGAGAACACCACGCAGTTGAAACTCCTGGAGCGGTTCGAGGGCTTCGAGGGCGAGACGTTCCGCGACCTCGCCGAGTTCATCGTCCGCTTCACGGCCAAGGACGACGACGAGCAGCGGCAGGACGCCTCGGAGGAGCTCCACGAGCAGACGACGCCGGTATAGCGCCACCGGCCCGTGCGCTGTCCCGCCAGCGAGACAGCGCGGCGGTGGCATGACCGGAATCCGAGGCGTCGGCCGACGGGCGGAGAAAACGCAGTCATGCGCCGCGCACGCCCAGAAAAAAGCGTCCAACAATCGGTCCCATTTACCGGAACCGCTTCAGACGACAGGCCGTTCATTATGCCCGGAGACCTCACTGACACAGGATCACGACATGCCTGACACATCGTATGCGGCCTCCCCGGAACAGACCCGAGAACCGCTTGTGCTACGCCCTCCGAGGCACCGGATCGAACGCCGGGCGATCCTCATGTGGACGCTCAACGCACTGATCTGGGGAATACTCGTTGTCAGTGGCCTCGGCATCGCCTACGCGCTGCTGCCCGACACCCGGCCGTGGCTGGGTCCGGTACTGGTGATTTTCGCGGTGATCTACGCGGTGAACATCGCGGTCATGCCCACCTGGCGTTATCTGGTACACCGCTGGGAGATCACCGACCAGGCCGTCTACGCGCTGAACGGCTGGATAACCCGCGAATGGCGGATCACTCCCATCTCGCGCATCCAGTCCATCGACACCAGGAGAGGCCCCCTGCAGACCATGCTGGGGCTGGCCACGCTCAAGGTGACCACCGCGTCCAGGGAGGGCGCGATCAGCATCGCGGGGCTGAACGCCGCGGTGGCGGAGGAGCACTCGCACCGGCTCACCGAGATCACTCAGGCCACGCCGGGAGATGCCACGTGAACGCCGGGAAGTCGGTGGACGAACCTCTCTCAGAGGTTCTGACACCCCCGCCCGCCGCGCCACCGCCTCCGCCGGCACAGGTGTCGGCGGGCGTGCCCGCGGCGGGGGTGCGGACGGAGGCCCGGGCGCCGGACGGCGAGGAGGTCCCGTGGCAACGCCTGAACAGCCGGCTGGCGTTGGTCGACGCGACCAGGTTCGTGCTCACCATCCTTCCCAGCGTGCTCGTCACCGTCGTCTTCGGGCGGGGTTTCGACGCCTGGCCGGTCCTCATCGCCAGCGCGCTGGGGGTCGTCGTCAGCGTCATGGCCCTGCGACGCTGGCTGACCACCCGGTTCCGGATCACCGAGGACAGGGTCGAGATCCGCAGGGGACTGCTGGTCCGCAAGTACCGCTCGGTTCCCAGGGACCGGATCCGTACGGTGGACACCGGCGCGAAGCTCCGGCACCGGCTCACCGGGCTCCGCGTGGTGACCATCGCCTCCGGCGAGGCGCGCACGTCGTTCAAGCTCGACGCGGTCGCCAAGGAGCAGGCCGAGAGGATCCGCGACGATCTCCTGGGCGTTCAGCGGAACGACGCCGCCCAGCCCGAGGTCCCGGAGCGGGCGGTGGAGGAGACCCTCCTCGCCCGGCTCCGGTGGTCCTGGTTCTTCTACAACGTGCTCAGCGTCTGGGCCTTCCTCGCCGCGGCACTGTTCCTGTGGAGCACCAGCCTGACGCTGCAGATGTTCGACGTCGACCTCATGGAGATCATCCGTGACGCGATCGGGTGGGAGGCCCTCGGGGTCGGCTGGTCGATCGCCGTCGGAGCCGGCGGCGGCTTCCTGCTCGGCACCGTCGGCCTCGCGATCTCCTTCGTCAAGGAGAGGTGGAACTTCGAGCTGGTCCGCACCAGGACCGACGACGGCACGGCGCTGCTCACCAGGCAGGGACTCTTCCAGACGCGCGAGGTCTACCGCGACGACCGGCGCCTGCGCGGGATCCACATCAGCGAGCCGCTGCTCTCCCGGTGGATGGGGCTCGCCGAGACGGAGGTCATCTCAACCGGGATGCGCTGGATTCCCGGCAGCGACGCCTCCAGCGCCATCCTGCCGCGGACACACGTCAGCGAGGCCCACCGGGTGGCGGTTCTCGTGCTCGGGGACGAGCACCGGCCGCTGCGGGCGCCACTTCGCGCGCACCCGCGTGCCGCGCTGTACCGCAGGCTGGCGGGCACCGTCCTCACGCTGGGGATCGTCGCCGGCCTGCTGGCCTGGCTGGGAGCGACGGGAGCCCTCGTCCGCGGGCTCTGGCTGATCCCGGTCTCATTGATGCCGGTGGGCGGAGTACTCGCCTTCGTCGCCTACCGGTCGCTCGGGCACACGATGGCGGGACCGTACCTCGTGGCGCGGTCCGGACTGATACGGCGGGCGACCGTCGTGCTCCAGCACCGGGGAGTGATCGGCTGGACGCTGAGCCAGTCGCTTCTCCAGCGCGCCCTGGGCCTGAAGACCGTCCGGGTGTCGAGCGCGGCCGGGGCTCGCTTCTACGAGATACCGGACGTCGCCGCCGACGAGGCCGTGACGTTCATCCATGGCGGAACCCCGGAGCTGGTGGCCGAGTTCCTCGCGGACCGGCCGGCCGGAGAGCCGCCCCCCGACATGGGCCACGAGAACTCGTCCAGCTGACCTAGATCACCTACCTGGTGGACAGGGGGTAGAAAATGCGCACGACCAATCTCACGGATGGTTTCTCCGTGAGCGCGATCGGCCTCGGCTGCAGCTCCATGTCCCACGGCTACGGGCCGACCGAGCGGGATGACGAGGAGTCCGTCCGGGTCATCCACCGAGCAGTCTCCTACGGCATCGACATCTTCGACACGGCCGACGTCTACGGGCCGTTCACCAACGAGCTGCTGCTCGGACGGGCGCTCAGATCGCATCGGGACGATGTGACGATCGCCACCAAGTGCGGTCTGGTGGTCATGCCGGACGGCAAGTTCCACCGCAACGGCCGGCCCGACTACCTGCGAGCCGCCTGCGAGGGATCGCTCCAGCGGCTCCAGGTGGACGTCATCGACCTGTACCAGTTGCACCGCGTCGACCCCGCCGTCCCCCTCGTCGAGACCTGGGGAGCCCTGGGCGAGCTGGTCACCGAGGGAAAGGTCCGGGCTCTGGGCATCTCGCACGCCACCTGTGACGAGCTGGAACTGCTCCACTCGGTGTTCCCGATCACCGCCGTGCAGTACGAGCTGTCGGTGTGGGCCACGGCCAACCGCGAGGACGTACTGCCGTGGAGCCAGAAGAACAACGTGGGGTTCCTCGCCTTCGCCCCCCTCGGCCGCGGATACCTGTCCGGCAAGATCGACCACTCGGCCATCGGCACGGAGGACTCCCGCAACCGGGACCCGCGCTTCCGCCCCGAGGCGATGAACGCCAACCACGCGATCGTCGAAGGGCTGCGCAGGGTGGGCGACCGGCACGGTGCCACTCCCGCGCAGGTGGCGATCGCCTGGACGCTGGCCCAGGGGGACAACGTGGTGCCCATCCCCGGGACGCGAAAGCTCCACTGGCTCGGGGACAACGCGGCCGCGGTCGACCTGCACCTCACCCCCGAGGACCTGCGTGACATCGACGGCCTGCCGCCGGCGGTGGGCGAGATGAGCTGGGACCACATCCGTTCCGCGGGCGCCGACCGGCCGACGCGCCGGGCCTGACCGAGCCGGGGCGGCGGACGGCCCACCGGACCCTCACCACATCAGACGACGGGACACGAGAAATTGCTCTTTCCACACACGGCGTCACGCCGCATCGTGCTCCATCCGGCGAGCAGCACCGACCAGGCGGACTTCGCCCAGGTCTTCGTACGCACCGGCGTGGAGAGCATCCGCCCGGCGGTACGGCCCGCCCGGGGAACGATGAGGGCCCACGCCATCTTCCACGTCACCACGAGGAACACCGGCGAGCGCCTGGGCTTCGGCGGGCTCCACGCGCTCGACCCGGCCGGGCACATCAGGTGCGCCGTCTACCTGGACCCCCGGCGGGCCCGGCTGGGTGTGGGCTCCGAGGCCATCCTGCTGCTGGTCAACTACGCCTTCGCCACGCTGGACATCGACCGGGTGATCGGGCAGACCACCGAGGCCAGCTTCGCCTCCTTCGGAATCACGGCCGGTGACCAGGAGATCGGCGCGCTGCGCGACCACATGTACTTCCGCGGACGCCACTGGGACCTGCACAACTTCCAGATCGAGCGCGCCGGGTGGGAGGAGTACGTCGACAGGAACACCGACAGGATGCTCCACCCGTCGCTGAGCTGGCGGACCGCCCCGGCCCAGCCGCTCGACGTGTCCTGACGACGACGGTCACGGCTCCCCGGCCACGACGACGAAGGAGATGATGTGGCGACGACAGCCGCGAAACCACTGATCACCGTGCTCGGCGCCTCGGGCCTCCTCGGGACGGCCGTCACCCGCGAACTGGCGGCCAGGCCGGTCCGCCTCAGGCTCGTCGGGCGTCGGCCCACCACCGTCCCCCGGCGGTCCCGCGCCGAGGTGGAGGTCCACCCCCTCGACCTGACCGGAGGCGACGCCGTCACCGAGGCGGTCCGCGGCGCGGACGCGGTGATCCACCTGGTCGCGCACATGGGAAAGGCGAGCACCTGGCGGGCGGCCGCGGCCGACCCCGCCGCGGAGCGGGTCAACCTCGGCCTGGTCCACGACCTCATCGACGCGGTCCGGACACACCGCCCGGAGCGGCCGCCGGTGGTGGTCTTCGCCGGCTCGGTCTCACAGGCGGGGCGTTCCTCGTCCGCCCGGCTCGACGGCAGCGAACCGGACGAGCCGCTGACCGCGTACGACCGGCACAAGCTGGCCGCGGAGCGCGCGATCGAGGCCGCCGACGCCGAGGGGCTGATCCGGGGCAGCACGTTGCGGCTGTCCACTCTCTACAGCCGGGGGACGGACCCGACCGCGCTGGACCGGGGTGTGGTCTCGGTGATGATGCGCCGCGCGTTCGCCCAGCAGCCGCTGACGATGTGGCACGACGGTTCCACCAAGCGCGACCTGCTCTGCGTCGACGACGCGGCCACCGCGTTCGTCACCGCGCTGGACCAGGCCGAGACCTTGTCCGGGCGGCACTGGCTGGTCGGCACGGGTCAGGTGACCAGCGTCGCCGACCTGTTCTCGATGGTCTCGAAGGTCGTCGCGACCCGTTCGGGGCGGCCGCCGGTGCCGGTCGTCTCGGTCGCGCCCGCGGAGCACTCCATGCCCACGGACGTGCTGGACTTCGTGGCCGACCCGTCGGCGTTCCAGGAGGCCACCGGCTGGACCGCCCGCGTGCCGCTGCTGGAAGGGCTGGAGAGCGCGGCGGCCGCCATCGTGCACGAGTCCGCCTGACCACCTGACCACCTGACCGAAGGAGGGGAGAGCCCCGTGCGCGTCCTGTTCGCGGTGAACCCGGAGAAGAGCATCTTCCAGTACCTCGTGCCACTGGCCTGGGCACTGCGCACCGCCGGCCACGAGGTGCGCGTCGCCGGTCAGCCCTCCTTCGCCAAGGTGATCACCCAGGCCGGGCTGACCGCCGTCCCGGTGGGCGAGGACCGCAGCTCGTGGCGGATCACCCAGAACAGGCAGGACATGCTCGACGCCCTGCGCGTCGGCATCATGGCGCCGTACGACGCCTTCGACGACCCGGCCAAGGCCACCTGGGACTACCTCAGGCCGGGAATGGCGAAGGCGGTGCGGGGCTGGCACCGGGTGAGCAACTTCCCGATCATCGGGGGCCTGGTGGAGTTCGCCCGATCCTGGCGACCCGACCTCGTCATCTGGGAACCACTGACCTTCGCCGCACCGATCGC
>NZ_JBFAOJ010000079.1:0-46033 GCF_040675205.1 Streptosporangium sp. NPDC049644
TCACCTCTCTCCTGTCGGCCCGCAGGCCGAAGCCCACCCCCGAGAAAGGGGGACAGACTCCGGCGTGACCGGCGGGACTTGAACGGGGGCGACCACCCCGCCCACGGGCACAACGCCAGTGTCCTGCTGGGCTTTCTCGCCCAGTACCTGGGCCGGGCGCTCGACCGGCACGCCGCCGAGGGCGTGGTGTGCGTGGCGGGCCTGCACACGGGCACCCTGCACAACAAGGTCTACGGCGGCGGGTCGCTACTGCTCAACCTCGCCTACGCCTCGGCGGCCGCCGGGCAGCGGCTGGAGCGGGACCTGCGGGCCGCCCTGGCCGACGGTCTCGACGCGTTCGTCACGGCCTTCGCCGGCACGGCACTGTTCGCCAGAACCGCCGCCGAGGCGCACGTCGTCACCCGGCTGGAGTGGCTCAAGCGCGGCCTGCCCGTCCTGGACGATCGCGACCACCGAATGCACGCGCTCCTGCGCGACGCGGCCGGGATCGCGCCGTGGCCGCCCGACGAGCCCGCCTTCACCTGCGACGCCATCTGGATGTCGGGGGTAGCCGGGGCCTGCACCGTGGTGCTGGGGCCCGGTGACCTCGCCGTCAACAACGCCCACGCCGATGGTGAGTTCGCGCGGGCCGACGAGCTCGCGGAGTTCGCCGCCGCGGTGGCCCGACTACTGCTGGCCTTCACCGACGACACGAACGGACGACCATGAACCAGACCCTGCCGGCCGCGCGACCGCACCCCGAGCCCGCGTCGTCGGCGCCGGGGACCGTACGGGTGCGCCACGCCGACCTGCTCGGCTTCACCTCGGCGGTGTTCGCCGCCCGAGGTCTGGCACCCGAGCGGGCGCACGAGGCCGCGCGGGCGCTCTGCTACGGCGACCTCACCGGCCTGAACTCGCACGGCCTGGTCAACCTGACCCGGCTCTATCTGCCGTTGTTCGACGAGGGGCGGGTCGACCCCCATGCCGAACCCCGTACGGTCGCCGACCGCGGCGCGGCCGTGCTCATCGACGCCGACCGGGCGCTCGGCCTGTGGGTGGCCGGGGTCGCGATGGACGCGGCGGCCGAACGCGCCGCCGAGTACGGGATCGGTGTGGCGGCCGTGCGCGGGGCCACCCATCTGGGCTGCGCCGGGCACCACGCGCTGCGCGCGGTCACCCGCGGCATGATCGGACTGGTCGCCAGCAACTGTGGTGGCCAGCGCATCGCCAGGCCACCCGGCGGTGCGGTGACGATGCTGGGTACCAACCCGCTCAGCGTCGCCGCCCCGGCGGGCGACCATCCCCCGTTCGTGCTCGACATGAGCACCACCGCGGCCCCCACCGGCCGTATCCGTCAGGCCGCCCGCGCCGGGCGACCCGTCCCCGAAGGACTGCTCCGCGACGACGGGGGCGTCTCCGTCACCGACCCCGCCGCCTTCGACGCCGGGCGGGCACACCTGATGTGGCTGGGGGGCGAGGCCGGGCAGTACAAGGGGTTCGGGCTGGGCATCGCGGTGGAGGTGCTGGCCGCGCTGGTGCCCGGCGCCGGGCTGGGCGCGCATCCCGACGCGCTCGCGGGCGACGGCGGGCCGGGCGGGCGCGACGACGACATCGGCTTCTTCGTGGCGGCCGTCGCGCCGGGTGCGTTGCGCGAGGGGGCCGAGGCCGACGCGAACGTCCTGTTCGGCACGTTGCTGGCCTGCCCGCCCGTCGACCTGGCGGAGCCGGTGCGCTACCCCGGGTGGCACGAACACCGGCGTGCCGAGGAACATCTGAGTACGGGGGTCCCGCTGGACGCGACAGTGTACGCCGAGCTGGCGGAGGTCGCGGCAGATGCCGGCCTTGCCGTACCGGACGTCCTGGCGGAGCGATGACGGTCCCGTTGCGGATCGGGGTCGTCGGCCTCGGTGTGATCTCCCGTTTCTACCTCGCGGCGCTGCGCGGCTCTGCGACGCTGCGGCTGAGCGCGGTGTGCGACCGCGATCCGGCGGTGCTGGCCGCGCGGACCGGCTCGGTGCCCGTCTACACCGACCATCTGCGGCTGCTGGACGAGGTACGTCCGGACGCGGTGGTGGTCACCGTGCCGAACGACGCGCACGCGCGTGTGTGCGCGGACGCGCTGGAGCGCGGAGTGGCCGTGTGTGTGGAGAAGCCGCTCGCGTTGGAGACGGAGCAGGGCGTCTCGCTGGCGCGGCTGGCCGCGCGCGGGGACGTTCCGTTGTTCACCGCCTTCCACCGCAGGTACAACCACGCGGTCGGCCGGTTGCGAGCCGGGCTCGCCGGGGCACGGGTCGAGAAGCTGACGGTGCGCTACCTGGAACGCATCGAGGAGCACGCGGGCGCGGACACCTGGTACCTGGACGCGCGGCGGTGCGGCGGCGGATGTGTCGCCGACAACGGCCCCAACGCGTTCGATCTGGTCGAGTCGCTGCTGGGACCGGCCGAGGTGGTGTCCGCGCGGATCACCCGTGACGCGGCGGGCACCGATCGGCGGGCCGACATCGGGCTGCGCGCCGGGGCGGCGTCGGTGCGGGTGCTGCTCGACTGGTCCTATCCGGGCGAGCGCAAGGACATCGAGGTCCTGCTGGCCGACGGCCGAACGCTCTACGCCGACATGCTGACGGGCCATCCGGGGTTCAAGAACTCTCTGTGGCACGAGTACGTGGGAGTGCTGCGGGCGTTCGAAGAGCGGGTCCGGAACGGCGCGGGGGACGGTGACGGCGGGCTGCCCGCCCTACGTCTCGTCGAGGACGTCTATCGGCTGGCGGCGGCCACCGGAAAGGAGAAGGAGACGGTGTGAACCCGTACGAGGACGGCCCCAAGCGTGAGGTCACCGCGACCCTGGTGAAGCTGCTGGTCCACCGTCGGACGGACCGGGGTATGCGACTCGAACCGTACGCGAGCCGGTGCGTGCGAGCCGGTGAGGTGCACGAGCTGGTCGTCACCGACCACGCCGCGACCGCGGCCGGGGCCAGGATCGACCGTGTCGGTTTTCTCGGCTTCGTCGAGATCGCCACGGCGGGTGTGCTCGACCGTGGTGACGAGGTCTGGATCGGCCGGCGCCGAATCGGCGTGCTGCTCGGGTTCGACGGCTGCCACTTCCCCAATCACTACAACGTGCTCATCCATGCCGATCCGATGGTCACCGGCCGGGACCTGAATCTGGCGCCTGAGATGTCGCTGGTGTTCCGGCAGGGCATGCCCGGAGGCATGGAGGAGTCCGGTGCCGGCGCGTCCGATTTCACGGTGATCAGGCTATGAGAATTGATTGATCCTCGATATTCGCATATCGGCGTACGGCTGGTTATGTCTAGCTGTTCCCTTTTTGGATGCCTCACCAGATAAAGCCGTGGAACTTTCTTGGTTCCGCGTTTACGGATCGTCACTCACGGTTATAAGTCCATTGCGGAGAGTGGTGGATTTCAAAGGATGGAATTCTGCTGCTGACTCTGCTCATCCCTGGCGCTCATCCATTGGGCTGCCCAAAATTCTCGGGAAAGGACTCAAATGGCTGCAGGTACCAAGCAGAGCAGTCGTCTGGAAGAGCGTTTCCGTCTCTGGGACTCGGACGGCGACGGCGTGATCGAGCGCTCGGACTTCGAATCCGAGGCCGATGACATCGTCACCGGTCTGGGCGCTCAGGGCACCCCGAAGGGCGCCGAGCTCCGGCAGGTCTACCTGGCCATGTTCGACCGCCTGTCCAGGGCCGCGGGCACTCCCCAGATGGACAAGGGCCAGTTCATCCAAGCCGCCAACCAGGAGATCATCAGCAAGGGCGACGCCGGATTCGCCAGCGTGGTGGGTCCCACCATCCAGGCCATCGTCAACGTTCTGGACGGCGACGGCGACGGCGAGATCAGCCAGACGGAGATGACCAAGTGGTTCGAGGCCATCGGTCTTGAGCCGGACGTGGCCGCCCAGTCGTTCCGGGAACTGGACACCGACGGCACCGGCCGGCTCTCCGTGACGGAGCTGATCGACGCGGTTCGCGACTACCACCTCGGCAAGAACGACATCCCCCTGCTGGGCCGCTGATCCAGACGCGTCCGCCGTGCGCCCGTCGTGCGGCTGCCCGGAGGCGCCCCGGACAGCCCACGGCGGGTGCGACCGGACGCGCGAAACCGACGCGTAGCCTTCCGCGCCATGCCGCCGTGCTCTCTGGACCTGCTCTCCCCGACCGTGCCGCACAGGAAGAGAGCCATGGAGAAGATCCTCCCTCCTCCCACGACATCCCCGGCGCGAACCGAACCCGCGCCCATCCCCTTCTTCACCCAGGCCACGTCGTTCGGTGAGCTGTGGCCCGAGATCCGTGCTCACTGCGTCGACATCCTGGACCGGGGCAAGTTCTCGCACGGCGCCAAGGTCGCGGAGTTCGAGGGGGCGCTCGCCCGGTGGACCGGCGCGAGACACGTCGTCGGTGTCAACTCCGGCACCGACGCGCTGGTGTTGCTGTTGCGCGCCGCCGGACTGCGCCCCGGAGACGAGGTCATCGTCCCCGCCTACACCTTCATCGCCACGGTCGGCTCGGTGGTGCACGCCGGAGGCGTGCCCGTCTTCGCGGACATCGAGGAGCACGGGTACGGGATCGATCCGCGGTCCGTGGAAGCCGTGGTGACCCCCCGCAGCCGGATGGTCATGCCGGTGCACCTGTTCGACCGCCTCGCGGACATGCGGGGCGTGCACGCGGTGGCGCGAAGACACGGGCTGACCGTCCTGGAGGACAGCGCCGAAGCCATCGGCATGCGTCTGGACGGCACGCACGCCGGGCTGCTCGGCGTCGGCGGAGTGCTGTCGTTCTTCCCGACCAAGACCCTCGGCGCCATCGGTGACGCCGGGGCGCTGCTCACCGATGACGACGCCGTCGCCGAGACCGCGCGGGCGCTACGCCATCATGGTCGCGACGGACGCACCTTGGACCACTTCCCCGGTATCGCCAACCCCACGGTGCTCTCCGGCCTCAACAGCAAGATGGACGATATCCAGGCCGCCGTCCTGCTCGCCAAACTCGCTCGCCTCGACGCCGACATCGTCCGCCGAGACGAGCTCTCGGCGCGCTACGACGACCGGCTGCGCGGTGTCCCGGGGGTGTACGCGGTTCCCGGCGCCGTCCCACCACACCCCGGCGGCAACCGGGTCTGTTACGTCCATCTCATCGAGGTCAGAGATCGAGACGCCCTCGTCGCGCATCTGGCGGCCAAGGGGATCGAGTCCGAAATCTACTATCCGGTTCCGATGCACCTCCAGCCGTGCTTCGCGCATCTGGGACACGCCCCCGGCGACTTCCCACGTGCCGAGGCGGCCTGCGCGAGAGCCCTCGCGCTACCGCTCTATCCCGACCTGGCCGAGTGGCAGGTGGACCGGGTGTGCGACGAGGTCGAGAACTTCTACGCGGGAGGACGACGGTGACCGCCCCGACCACCGCGACCATCCCCTTCTTTCCTGCCGACCTGTTCGAGGAGGAGCGTGACGTACTGCTGGAGACGGTGCGCGCCATCGGCACCGCCGCCCCCCAGAGATTCATCCTGGGCGAGCACACGGCACGATTCGAGCGGGAACTGCGCGATCGGCTGGGTGCCGGCGACGTCGTCGCCTGCTCCAGCGGCACGGCCGCCCTCACCCTGGTGCTGAACGCCATGGGAGTCGGCCCCGGTGACGAGGTGGTGGTGCCCGCCTTCGGCTGCGCGCCACTGGCCGCGACCGTCGTCAACATCGGCGCCCGGCCGGTTTTCGCCGACATCGACCCGGTGCGGCTGACCATGGACCCCGCCGCCGCCGAGGCACTCATCACCCCGCGCACCAAGGCGCTGATGCCGGCGCACATGTTCTCGACGATGGCGGACATGCCCCGCTTCCGTGAGCTGGCCGACCGGTACGACCTACGCCTGCTGGAGGACTCGGCGGTCGCGCAGGGCGGCACGCTGCTGGGACGTCCCGCGGGTCGCTGGGGCGACGCGGGCGTTTACTCGTTCGTGCAGGTCAAAACATTCGGGATGCCGGGTGAGGGCGGTGTGGTGGTCACCGACGACGCCGACCTGGCCACGCGCGTGCGGATGCTGCGCAATCACGGCCAGGACGGCACGCGCCGATTCGTCCACCACCGCATCGGGTACAACAGCCGCTTCGACGAGGTGATGGCCGCCTTCCAGACGCATCGGCTGGCCGGCCTGGACCGACGGCTGGCACGCCGGGCGGATATCGCCGACTACTACTCCACCCGGTTCGCCTCCCTGGCCGCCCTCGGGGTGTCGGCACCTCCCGTCGGCGGTGACGGACGCTGCCACTACGTCTACACGGTGCTGGCCACCCACCGCGAGGCGCTCAGAGCACACCTGGCCGAGCGCGGCGTCGACTCGCACGTCTACTACCCGCGCACCCTTCCCGCCCAGCCCGCGTTCGCGCCGCACGCGCCCCGCGACACACACTGGCCCAACGCCGCCTCGGCCGCCCGGCGCAACCTCGCCCTGCCGCTGTATCCGCATCTCAGCGACATCCAGTTGGAACACATCGCCGACACCGTCTGCGCCTTCGCCCACGAAACCCGGGGAGCACGATGACCGATCAGTTCACCGGCAGGCAAACCAGCGGGCAAACGGAGTCCGGTCCGGCCGCGAACGCACGCGGCACCCTCACGGCCTACGCGCGTCTGGCCAAGCTCGATGTCTACGACTACTACATCGGCCTGCCACTGGTGTGGACGCTGCTCGCTCCCGCCGTCCGGTGGGAGCCGGGCGTCATCGGCCTGCTGGTGCTGATCTGCCTCGCCGAGATCGCCGTGGTGGCCGCCATGGTCGGCTTCGACGACATCACCGGCTACCGCGACGGCAGCGACGCGGCCAACTACGGCGCCGATGCCGCAAGGCGACGCCTGGCCAGGAAACCGCTGGTCGCCGGCACGCTCACCGAGGCGCAGGCACTCCGTTTCGCCTGGGCGGCGACCGCGCTCGGCGTGGTGCTGTGGGCGCTGGCGGTGGCGGTGGCACCACACCGCCCGCCGTGGGCGGTCGTGCTGGCGGCGGTGTGCGTCGTGGCGTCGGTGCAGTACTCCTGGGGGCTGAAGATCAGCTATCGAGGATTTCAGGAGATCTTCCTGATCGGCCTGGGCGTCGGCTGGGTGCTGGTGCCGTACGGCCTGCTCACCGGCGAGGTGACCGATCTGGTTCTCGTGCAGGCCCTGCTGTTCGGATTCGGGCCGATGCTGTTCGGGCTCTACTCCAACACCCACGACATCGACGGAGACCGTCGCGCCGGGCGCGTCACCGTCGCGGCCCTGGTGCCCGCCGGGGTCAACACGGCGTTCATCACCGTGATGACCGCCGCCGCGGTCCTGCTCATCGTCGCCGGCCCCCTCGTCGGCGCCGTGCCCTGGTGGTTGCCGATCGCCTTGGTGCCGGTTCTCGCCATGCGCGCGACCCACCTGGTAATCGGCTCCGTGCGAGGTGACATCCTGCGCGCCCGGCGGATCGCCATTCGCGCCCACCGGGTCACCGTGGTCCTGCTGGTCATCGCGAATCTGGCCGCCCCGCTGCTCGCCGGCGCCGCCACATGACCTCCGCACTGGACGTCGCGGTGGTCGGTGCGGGTCCCGCCGGGCTGGCCGCCGCCTACGTGCTCGCCGAGGCGGGGTGCTCGGTAAGAGTCTTCGAGGCCGCCGACGCGGTCGGCGGGCGGATGCGCACCCTGCGCGCCCACGGCTGTCTGATCGACACCGGAGCCGAGATGCTCCCCTCTGCCGCGGGTTACCCGGCCACCTGGAGGCTCATCGCCGCCCTCGGCCTGGACGCCGACCCCGAGGCCGTGCCCCGGGTGCGCGACGCGCTCGCCGTATGGCGCGGCGGCCGGTCCAGGCCACACGCCGGCCGCCCGCTGGGACTGCTCACCGGGGCGGGGCTGCCGCCACGCGCGCGGGTGGACCTGCTCCGCCTCCAGACGCGCCTGGCCCGGTTCGGCGACCTCGATCCTGACCGTCCGGAGCGCGGTCCGCTGGGCTCCGCCACCGTCGCCGACCTCGTCAGGCGCTACCATCCCGACCTTCGCGACTACCTCATCCAACCATTGGTCGCCGGATTCTTCGGATGGGATCCCGAGCGCGCCGCGGCGGCTCCGTTCGCCGCGCATCTGACGGCTTCGGGCAGCACGAACGGCTGGCACACCTACCGCGACGGCATGGACACTCTCGCCCGTGCGCTGGCCGCGCGGCTCGACGTGGTCACCGGGCATACCGTGACCCGGGTGGTCGCGGACCTCGGTGAGGTCCGGCTGGAGTCACCCGGCGGCACTGTCACCGCCCGCTCGGCGGTACTGGCGGTTCCCGCTCCTGTCGCGGCACGCCTGCACACGGACGCCCCGCCGGTCGAACGCGCCTACCGGGACGCGTGCGGCTACGCGCCCATGCTCCGTCTCACCCTGGTCCTGGACCGGCCGATGGCCCCCACGGGCGTACGGCGCGGCTTCGCCACCCTCGTCCCCGCCGCCGAGGATCCCCTGGTCAACGTGATCACCGTGGATCACCACAAGCATCCCGGGCGGGTGCCCGCAGGGCGCGGCCTGGTGTCGCTCGTCGCCTCACCCCGGGGCACCGCCGAACTGATCGACGCCTCCGACGAGGAGGTGACGGACCGGCTCACCGCCCGTGCCGAACACTTCATGCCGGGGGTGGCCGCGTGCGTCACCTCCGCCCATGTGCATCGGTTCCGGTACGGCCTGCCCGAGGCGACACCGCGTGCCCTCGAACTGCGCGCCGCGTTCGAGGCCCGTCCGGTCTCGGCGGTGGAGTACGCGGGCGACTGGACGGCGCTGCGCCCGTGCAGCGAGGGTGCGGTCGCCTCTGCCGCGCGGGCCGCCGCGCGGGTGCTCGCCCACCTGTCGCCCGCCGGCTGATCGGGGTCGTCCGCCGCGGCCACGCCGCGGCCGCCCGTCCCAACCCCCGAACCGGAAGGCGAGTAGATGACACTCCTCACCAAGCCCATCGAGTTGGGCACCCTGTTCGACGATCTGGCCGACCGGGGCCACACCACGGCCGTGCATCTGAGCCGGCCGCTGGACATCGCGCCCGCGCTGGGCTCCGCGCTGAACATTCCCGGCCTGGCCGGGCTCGTCCGCGATGTCGCCGGGTGGCTCGCAGCCGCCGGGGTGCGGCGCGGAGACCGGGTCGCCATCGCCAAACGCAACCACTGGGACTACGTGCTGCTGAACTGCGCGGCGGCGCGCATCGGCGCGGTGCCCGCGTCGCTCTCCGCGAACCTGGCCCCCGACGTGCTGGAGACGCTGCTGAAGCGGCTGGAGCCGGCCCTCCTGGTCACCGATTCCGCGCTGCTGGCGTCGAGCCGCGAGGCCGGCACCGACCTGACCTGTTTCGCCACCAGGACCCTGCTCGTCGACGGCGCGGCCGAGGGCACCCTGGCCATCGACGATGTGCGCGGCCATACCGTGCCGCCCGCGTACCGCCCGCCCGCCGACGACCCGCTGGCCATCATGCACACCTCCGGCACCACCGGCGTGCCCAAACTCGTCGTCCACTCCACCCGTACGATCATGCGTCGCCTGGCCGGGTTCGAGGCGCACCGCTGGCCGGTGCTCGGCAGCCGTCCCGGCGACACCGTGGCCAGTGCGATCTCCTTCGCGCACGGCCGCGCGCTGGCCCAGGCCGCGAGCGTGCTGTGGCTGGCCCCCGCCAAACTCCTGGCGGTCTGCGCCCCCGACTGGGCCGAGGCAGGCCCGTTTTTGCACCGGCATCGGCCCACCACCCTCGAAGCACTGCCCGCGACCTACGTGCGCTGGCAACGCCACGCCGAGGAGCAGGGCGGTCCGTTCGAGCGCGTCCGCCTCTACATCAGCACCTTCGACGCCATGCACCCGCCCACCGTGCGTGCCTTCCTCCACGCCACGCGGCACCGCCGCCCGGTGTGGTTGCAGGGCTGGGGTCAGAGCGAGACCGGTCCGCTGACCTTCCGGTTCCTCACCCGGCGTGCCATGGCCACCGCGCACGACCGGCACCCCACCACCCGCGACCTCGGCCATCCGATCCCCACCCGCACCCGGCTGCGCGTCATGGATCCCGAGACGCTGCGACCGGTGCCGCGAGGTGCCACCGGCCTGGTGTACTGCCGGACCAAGGCACTGTGCCTCGGATACGTCGGCGAACAGAGCCGCTGGCAGGACAAGCGGGCGGGCGAGTGGTGGAACACCGGCGACGTCGGCGCCCTCACCAGCACCGGCGGCATGCGTTTCGTGGATCGGGAGGTGGACGCCATCCCCGAGGGAAGCTGCGTCGAGTTGGAGGATGTCATCGACGACCGTATCCCCGAGGTGCTGGAGTGCGTCATCCTGAGCGTCCCCGAGCGCCCCTCCCTGCCCGTCGTGGTCACCGAGAACGGCGCACTCGATCTCGGATCGTGGCGGCGCGCCACCGCGGATCTGCCGCGACTGGCCGACCCCGTGGTGCTGACCTGGGATGAGGTACCGCGCACCGGTACCGGCAAGGTCCGCAGGATGGCCCTGCGCGACCGGCTCGGCGAGATGCGGGAGACCCACGGGACGGGCCGGTGGACGTAGTCCGGTCCGGGGTGGCGGCGGACCGGCCGCTGGCGGGGACGGCCGTGCGCGCGCTCGGTGACTCACCCGCGCTGCGGGTCGCCGTACGGCGGCTGCGCGCGCTGGGCTGTGCCGTCGAGACAGGGAGCGAGTCGCCGCCGGACGGGGCCCCCGCGGGGTGGCTGGGCGTCACCCGCCTTCCGTTCACGGTGACGGGCGATGCGCTGCCCGAGTGCCGGATCGGCTGGTCGGGACCCGTGGCCGTGCCCATGGCCGGCGAACACGACGTGCAGGCCGCCTGCGGGATCATGCAGGTCCACGGGCGGGCCACCGGCGGGCCACGACCGCTGCGGGTGGACTACGTCTCGGTGTGCGCCGGGGTGCTCGCGGTCCAGGCGGTCAGCGCGGGTGTGCTGGCCCTGCTGCGCGGCGGGCCGGCCCTGGCGGCGGCCACCTCGGCCGCCCAGGCGGCACTGCTGGCTCTCACCCAGTACGTCGCTGCGGCCACCGCCGAGCCCGGTCCCGGCTCACCCGGCCCGGCGGGGTACGGTGCCCCGCTCTTCCGCTCGGCGGACGGTGTGCGTTTCGAGATCGAGACGCTCGACGCCGAGGACTGGCGGCGTTTCTGGACGGAACTGGGTGCAGGCCCCGCCGCGGTCGCGACGGGCTGGCCGCCGTTCCAGCAGCGCTTCGCCACCGCGACGTGTCCGCTGCCCACCGCGCTCGGGACGGCGGCGGCCGCGCTGGACTACCGGACCGTGCGAGTCGTGGCCGAGCGCAGCGGCGTCAGCGTGCTGCCGGTGCGGGCCGCCGACGCCCCCGGCCTGCTTCCCCCGGTCCCGGCGTCGCCGTGGCGGCTGCGCGGGCAGGTCGTCACCGGCCCGGCGTCCGCCCTTCCGTCACTCGGTCCGCACGACCGCGCCCCGCTGGCCGGATTGCGGGTCGTGGAGGCCACCAGCAGGGTGCAGGGCCCGCTCTCGGGGCACCTGCTCGGCCTGCTCGGCGCCGAGGTCGTCCGGCTCGAACCGCCGGGAGGTGATCCCATGCGGGGAGTTCCGCCCATGGCGGGAGAGTGCTCGGCCAGGTTCCAGGCGCTGAACCGGGGAAAGCGGGTGGTCGAGGCCGATCTGAAGTCCGCACCTGGCCGTCGTGCCGCCCTGCGGCTCGTCGCCGCCGCGGACGTGTTCCTGCACAACTGGCCACCGGGCCGCGCGGCCCGGCTCGGCCTGGACCACGAGGCCCTCGCCGCCGTACGGCCCTGTCTGGTTCACGCGCATGCCGGGGGTTGGGCGGACCTTCTGCCCGAGCCCCAGCCGTTGGCCACCGACTACCTGGTGCAGGCGTACTGCGGAGTGGCGGCCCTGGTCGGCGGCCCCGGCGAGCCGCCCGCGCCGACCCTGCTGACCCTCACCGATGTGCTGGGCGGGCTCATCAACGCGGAGGGGGTCGTCGCCGCGCTGCTGGCCCGCTCCCGCACCGGCGCGGGGGTGCGCGCGGAGACGGCCCTGGTCGACGCGGCCCGTCTGATCCGCGACGCCACCGCCCCGCACGGCAGGGGAGATGCCACGTGCACCGGTGCCGGGGTCGGCGCCGTCACCGTGGTGACCGACCTGGCCGAGATGGCCGCCGACCCCGCGTTCTCGACCGCACTCGACACCGGCGGCGAGGCCGTCTACAGCCGCGCACCGTGGACGTTCGTCCCGGCCACCGCGCCCCTTCGGTTGGAGAACACCCGATGAGACCCGTCAATGCGCCGCCCTGGACCTCCGCCAACGGCATCGTCCTGGCCGATCGCGTTCCCGGACGGCTGCGCGCGGAGTGGACCGCGCGTGGACTGTGCCCCGGCCGGGATCTGTACACCCTGTTCGGGGAGCATGTCCGGATGGCGCCCGGCCGCCCCGCGGTCATCGACGAGGCGGGCACCCTCGACTACGCCGCGCTGGATATCCGGGTCCGCCGCGCCGCCGCCGCCCTGTCCGGGGCGGGCTGGGGCTCGGCTGACATCATCGGCGTCCTGCTGCCCAACGGACGTGACGCGGTGGTGGCCGAGCTCGCGGTCGCGGCGATCGGCGCGGTGGCACTGCCCATCCCCGACGCCCGGGGGCTTCGCGACGTCGTCGCCCTGCTTGCCAGGTCCCGGGCCGGAGCCCTCATCACCGTCCCGGCCACGGTCGAGGCGACCCGCGACCGGCGGTGCGAGATGCCGCACCTTCGCGAACTGTGGACGTTCGGCCGGCCCGTGACAGGGGCACGCGGACTGGACCGCCCCGGAGGGAACGAGGTCCGGCGCTGGCGTCCCACCCGTCTCGACCCGGAGGCGCCCGCACGCATCCTGGTCTCCTCGGGCTCGGAGGCCGAGCCCAAGATGGTCGCCTACTCGCACAACGCGATGGCGGGCGGGCGGGGCAACTATCTGGCGGCGCTGCGGTTCGGCCCGGAGCCGATGCGCAATCTGCTGCTGGTCTCCCTGGCGTCCTCGTTCGGGTCCTGCGGGACCTCGGTGACCCTGGCCAGGCACGGCGGCACCCTGGTGCTGCTGTCCCGCTACGACCCCGCCGCCGCGCTGCGCGCGATCGAGCGGCACCGCCCCACCCACGTGCTCGGTGTACCCACGATGCTGCGCCGCATGGCCGATCTCGACGGTCACGTCGACGCGGACCTGTCGTCCCTGCGGGCCGTGATCGCCAGCGGGGCGCCGTTGCATCAGGAGGCGTGGGACGCCTGTGTACGGCGGTTCGACCGGCCCGTCGTCAACGTGTACGGGTCCACCGACGGTGTCAACTGCCACACGGGAGGCGACCCCGGCCGGTGGCGTCCCGGGCTGGCCGGTCGCCCCGCCCCCGACGTGACCGAGGTGACCGTCCGGGACCGCGAAGGGCGACCGGTGCCCGCCGGGGAGATCGGGGAGATCTGGGCGCTGGGACCGATGAGCCCGCTGTGCCACGTGGCGGCACCCGAACTGGACGACCGCTATCGGGCCGCGGGCGGGTGGGTGCGCACCGGCGACCTGGGCCGGTTGGAAGCCGACGGCACGCTGTGGGTCGTCGGCCGGATCCGGCGAGTGGTGGTCAGGGGTGGGCTCAACATCTCTCCGCTCGAAGTGGAGCGCGAACTCGGCACCCACCCCGACGTAGCGGACGTGTGCTGCGTTCCGGTCCCCGACCCGGACCTGGGCGAGCGCCTGTGCGCGTGTGTGGCCCCGAAGAACGGCGTCCCGCCGCCGTCCCCGGCCGTACTGACCGCCTACCTGCGCGACGAGCGCGGCCTGGAGCCGCGCAAACTGCCCGAACGGTTCGTGGTGCTGCCCGAGCTGCCGCTCGGCCCGACCGGCAAGGTCTGCGCCGCCACCCTCGCCCGCATCGCGGCCGAGTCAGCCGTTCCCGGCTCTCTCATACCGACCGAGGAGTAGGACCCATGCACCCAACTGTCACCGCCGCCGGGACGAGCGCGTCGCGCTACGTCTTCGACAATCACGGTGAGCACGCTCTCGACCAGCACCGCTGCCTGGCCCGCGCCTACGACCCGATGACCACGGACCGTCTCGCCCAGGCCGGGGTCGCTCCGGGGTGGCGGTGTCTGGAGGTGGGGGCGGGCGGCGGGAGCGTGGCGGTGTGGCTGGCTCGGCGGGTGAGTCCCACCGGGAGCGTGGTGGCCACCGACATCAAGCCCGAGCGCATTCCCGCCGTCCCCGGCCTTGAGATCCTGCGCCACGACATCGTGCGCGACCCGCTGCCCGAAGCCGAGTTCGACCTCGTACACGCCAGGCTGGTGCTGCTGCACCTGCCGGAACGCCTCGCCGTGCTGGACCGACTGGTACGCGCGCTCAAACCCGGCGGCGTGCTCCAACTCGACGAGTTCGACATCACCTACGGCCCCGCGCTGCTGATGCCCGATCCCGCCGCGCGGCGGCTCTACGAGACGTTCATGGAGGCCAAGATTCGCCTGATGACCCGCGCGGGCGCCGATGTGGCGTGGGGGCGCCACGCCGCCGCCGCGATGTACCGTGCCGGCCTGGTCGACATCGACCCGCTGCCCCGGCTGGAGCTGTGGCACTCGGATTCCCCGGGGGTGCACCTTGTCGCCCACCACACCCGGCACCTGCGTGATCAGTTCATCCAGGAGGGGATGACCGACCGGCAACTCGCCGACGTGCGCGTCCTGCTGGCCGACCCCGGCTTCCGGGCCGGTTCGTGCGTGATCTACTCGGTGCAGGGCCGCCGCCCGGTGCAGGCCCGGTGAAGCCGCGCGTCAACGTGCACGCCACGGCACCGTATGTCCACTCCGTCATGACGGTCTTCGACGCGGCCGCGTGCGAGGGCCTGGAGCCGGCCCTCGCCGAACTCGTGCGGGTGCGCGCGTCACAGCTCAACGGCTGCGCGTTCTGCCTTGGCCTGCACACCCGGGCCGCCCTGGACGCGGGAGAGGACCCGCGCCGTCTGGACGCCCTGTCGGCCTGGCGCCAGAGCCCACTGTTCACCGAAGCCGAACGCGCGGCCCTGGCACTGACCGAGTCCGTGACCCTGATCGCGGAAAAGGGTGTTCCCGACGAGGTCCTCGACGCGGCCGCCGAGCATTTCGACGACACCGAGCTGGTCCATCTGCTGTGGACGATCGCCGCGATCAACGCCTGGAACCGGATAGGCGTCGCCACCGCCGCGGGCGGAGTGACGCCTCGCTGATCCTGCTCTCACCGGCGGCGGGTGATGTCCCCGGTCGTCACCGCGCCCGGGCTGAGGCACCGGTACGTCTTCACCAGGGTGGACTTTCGGCCGATGCGGGACGTGGACGATCAGCTGGTCGGCCGATCCGGGAGAGAGGGCGGACGGGGCAGGGTCGGAGGTATGAGTGAATTCGTGCTTTCCGGCCACGGCCTGGTCAAGCGGTTCGGGCCGGCCGTCGCCCTGGCGGGGGTGGATGTCGGGATCGGCCGCGCGGAGGCTTTGGCGATCATGGGGCCGAGTGGGTCCGGCAAGTCGACTCTGCTCCATTGTCTCGCGGGCATCATGAAGCCGGATTCCGGAGAGGTGCGTCTGCTCGGAGAACGGATCGACACGATGGGGGAACGGGATCGCAGCACGCTGCGCCGTACCCGGTTCGGATTCGTGTTCCAGTTCGGGCAGCTCCTGCCCGAACTGCCGGCGGACGAGAACGTCGCGCTGCCGCTGATGCTCGGCGGAATGACGCGAGGACGGGCCGTACAGGAGGCGCGGGCGTGGTTCGGGCCGCTCGGACTGGGCGGAATGGAAGGGCGGCGGCCGGGCGAGCTGTCCGGAGGGCAGGCACAGCGGGTCGCGATCGCCCGCGCGCTCGTCACCCGCCCCGCCGTGATCTTCGCGGACGAGCCCACCGGTGCCCTCGACCAGGCCACCGGTCATGAGATCATGCGCATCCTGGTCGAGGCCACCAAGCACAACGGCGCGTCCCTGGTCGTCGTCACCCACGATCCCGAGGTGGCCCGGTGGTGCGACCGGGTGGTCGAGGTCCGCGACGGCATGATCCTCGCCCCTGGCCGGCGGCAGGACCACATTCGGGCGCTGTCCGGGGGAAACGCGTGAGGAACCTGCTGGAGCTGAGCTGGCGGCTGCTCCGCGGCGGTGGACGACAGTCGATGCTGGGGACAGGGCTGACGGCGGCGGCCGTGGCGATCTCGTCGGCGCTGCTGGTGTTCGCGCTGGCCGCCAACGTCGCCTTCGCGGCGCGCGCCGACCGGGAGGCGTGGCGCAACCCGGTGGAGGCCAAGGGGACGCCCGTCGCGATCGAGGCCACGGCCAAGGACTATGTCCGGGACCGGATCATCACGGTCGTGGACGTCGCGCCGCTGCGGTACGCCCCCGGGGTGAGGCCGCCGGGGACGGACCGGATGCCCAGGCCGGGCGAGGTGTGGGTGTCGCCGGGGCTCGCGGAGCTGATGAGGGAACTGCCGGCCGAGCAGCTCGCCGCGCGCTTCCCCGGCAAGGTGGCGGGCACGATCGGGGACGACGGACTGCTGTTCCCGGACGAGCTCGTCGCCGTCGTGGGACGCACGGCCGCCGATCCCGCGATGGCGGCCTCCCGGGCGGACCACCCGCTGACGTCCACGCCGCCGACGAAGATCAGCGATTTCGCGGGGAGGGCCGGCGACGAGACCGTCGTCTACCAGATCATGGCGCTCATCGCGAGCGTGCTGATGGTCGTGCCGCTGCTCGTGTTCGGGGGCGCGGCGGCCCGGCTGACCGTGGCGCGGCGGGACCAGCGGCTGGCCGCGCTGCGGCTGGTGGGGGCGACGCCGTGGCAGGTCGTCATGATGACGGTCGCCGAGGCGGTGATCACGGCGTTCGGCGGGGCCGTGCTCGGCCTGGTGCTGTACGGCGCGGCCGTTCCGCTGCTGAGCCGGATCGAGATGGCCGACGGGTCGTGGTTCGCCGCCGACCTGTGGCCCGGAATCCTCCCGGTGCTCGGCGTACTGCTGGCAGTACCCCTGCTGGTCGGCCTGTCGGCGGTGATCGGGCTGCGGCGGGTGGTGGTCAGCCCGCTCGGGGTGGCGAAACGGGAGACGCCGCCCGCGATGCGGTTCGTCCGGGTGGTCGCGCTGTTCGTGATCCTGATCGCCGTCCCGCTGTCGTTCCGGGGCACATCGACGACGGTCGTCGCGGGCGTGCTCGGGTTGGCCTTCCTCGGCGTCAACCTCGTCGGGCCCTGGGTGGTGGGCGTCATCGGCCGGATCACCACCCGTACGGCACGGCGGCCCGCCAGGCTGCTGGCCGGCCGCCGCCTGGTCGACGACCCCAAGTCGGCCTGGCGGACCGTCAGCGGAGTGGCACTGACCGGTTTCATCGCCGGGTTCGTCGGGCTGCTGAGCCCGTCGTCCGACCTGCTGGGCGGTCCCCCCTCCACGGCCGGCCTGCGCCTTGTGGTCCCCGACGCCCAGGCGGCCGCCCTCGCGGAGCAGGCGGGGGAACGGCTCTCCGGAGCCGGGATCGACGCTCACGTCAAGACCTCCGGCAGGCCGGAGTCCGGCCGGGCGAAGGAGAGGACGCTCACCATCAGCCTGCCCCCGGGCGACGGTTACACCATGCGGATCGACACCGCCCGTACGGCACTCGCCGGCCTGGTCCCGGGACACGTCGCCACCTCGCCGATGGACGACCAGTGGCAGGGCATCCGCCTGCTCGACGACGTCCGCACCGGGACGTTGGTCGTGCTCGGGGTCTCCTTCCTGGTGGCGATCGCGAGCGCGGGGATCACCGCTGCCTCGTCGGTGCTCGACCGACGGCAGGCGTACGCCCTGCTCCGCCTGGCCGGGACCCCGCTCGAAGTGCTGGACAGGGCGCGGCGTACCGAGACTCTCGTCCCCCTCGCGGTGATGGGCGGCGGTTCCATCCTGATCGGCATGTTCTGCGCGTCGCCGTTCGTGTACGCGGCGATGAGCGTGAGCGGGGCGGTCACGCTGCTGACCTCTGTCGCCGTGGGGTTCGCCGGGGTGCTGGGGGCGGGTGCGCTGTCACGGCCCCTGCTCCGCTCGGTCACCGCCAACCCGGCCCCACGACCGGACTGACATCGTCGAACCCGTGGCATCGAGATCGCCGGTGTTCGGGCTGTCTTCTTCTCCGCCGACGGTGTCCCCGCGGATCACATACGGAGCTCACGCGATCACACTCCCGATCGGTGGGCGGCCGAGGTATCGGCGCCGGTTCTTCGGGACGTGACCTGTCCGTGAGGTGACCCCTGCCATGCCACCTCGGGCGGCATGGCAGGGGTGGTGATTCTCAGCGGTCAGGAGGTCTCCGTGGGTGAGGAGGTCGGTGCGGGTGAGGAGGTCGGCGGCCGGCCGGGCTGGTGGTCGCGGTGCGAGCGGTCTCCCTTGCCGTGCCACTGACCTCCCTTGCCGTGTCGGCCCTGCCCGTCGCGCGTGGTCGCGTCGTGGATCGCGACGGCGGTGGCCGTGCCGCCGTCCACCTTCGCCATGACCATGACCTTCTGCCCGGTCTTCAGGGTGTCGCCGTCCTCGCCGCGGCGGTTGATCCGGGTGTCCCCGTTGATCGCGTACTCCTTGGTGTAGCCGTCCTCGCTCTTGACCGTGATCGAGTCCTGGTCGACGGCCGTGACGTCGCCGTACTGGGTGGCGACGGTCACGTACTTGCCCTCACCGTCGGGCACGACGAACTCGCCGTGGATGGAAGGTCCGCCGAAGCCCATCCTGTGGCCCCGGCCCTGGTCCTGTCCCGGCGCCTTGTCGGACGGTGCCGCCGACGGTGTCGCGGTGTCGCCGGCCGTGGGCGTCGGGGACGGCGAGGGCGAGAACGCGGCCGCGGTGGCGACACCGGCTCCGGCGACCACGGCGAGCGCGGTGGTGGCGATGAGCAGCGCGGAGCGAGGGATGCGGCGCCTGGGCGGCTCGTTCACCAGTGTTTCCGCGGTGTTGAATCCGTCCGATCCAGAGGTCATCTTTCTTCCTCCCCCTAGCAGTCAATAGGACAACAATGCATAAGCTCACCTAAAGCTGCCGTAAATGCCGTTCGTGCTCTGAAGATCACCCTCCGTGTGGAGCAGCCTTCGCGTCGCCGGCTCCGGTGCGCGGAGACGTCCGTGTCGACCGGAACACGATCACGGTGCTGGAGTGGCCGGATCGAGGCACTGATCACTCGGCTGTACGTCAAGCCGGACATCGGCCGGACGGGGGGACGGGCGTACGTTCCGGTACGGCCTGGGATACCGGCGGTCCACGATTCGCTTCGCCGAACCATGGACCGCCGGGACGGTGCCGGGTGGGGAGCCCGCTCGATCAGGTCGTGGTACCGGTGACCGTGCTTCCCGACTTGGTGACGAAGTAGGTCACGGTCGTGCCGCTCCAGAAGTGGAGGGTGAGCGTGACCTTTGAGGCGTCGTTGACCTCGGCGAAGAACTCCGGCTTCAGCGTGATGGTGTTGGCGCTGTAGTTGGGGGCGAAGGCGACGTCGAACTCCTTGAACGAGGTCCAGTTGTGGGGGCCGGCATTGGTGCCGTTGGCGTACTTGGCCTCCATGGTGGCGAGCTGGTCACCCTTGAACGTGGTGGGGATGGCGAAGGAACTCGTCGTTCCGCTCGCGTTCTGCACCGTCGGCGTGTCGTAGGTGACTATGTTGATCCGCCACGGGACGCCCTGGGAGAACCGGGCCGACAGCGTCGCGTTGACGCCGTAGGCCCGGGAGCCCGTCAGCCGGGTGAGCGCGGATGCGGTGAACGTGAGCTGGTCGCCCGAGACGGTGTAGTCGGTGCCGCGTACCAGATCCGTGCCGCCCTGGCGGATCCCCACGAACGAGGTGCCGTTCAGGTTCAGGGTGAGCGTCTTGCCGGTGATGGCGGACGCCTTCGCGTTGAACACCTGATCCGACGAGGCGGTACCCGAGCGTGTCGTCCAGCTGGACTTGATCTGTGCGAACAGTTCGGGGTCGGCCCACTGGAACGAGGTCCGGTTGAAGTGCTGGCCGTTGTCCCACAGCATGGTGGTGATCTGCCTGGTACGCGCGTAGTGGCCGAGGAATTCGAAGAACTTCAGTTTCTCGCCCTGTTGGATCGTGCCGGTGTGCCGGTCGAAGCCCAGCAGTCCGTACTCGCCGATGATCACGGGGATGCCGCGGGTCACGAAGGCGCTGTACACCCGGTCGAAGGCGCCGGTCAGGTCCTGCTGAACGGTGGCGTCGAAGCGCGTGCCGCCGGCGACGTTGACGCTGAACGGCCAGTACCCGTAGAAGTGGACCGTCGCGATGAGGTTGGGGTCGTTCATCGCGTTGAACGTGCTGACCAGCTCGTCGACCCTGGCCTGGTCGGCCGAGGTGTGCAGGGTCGGCAGGACGAGCAACCGGGTCGCGTTGTTGCCGCCCGACTGGCGCACGATGTTTCGGAAGGACGTGTTGAGTTCGTTCAGCAGGGTCGCGTTCTGGGCGTCTCCGGAGCTGCCGGTGAAGGTCGGCTCGTTGACGCTCTCGAACACCAGCTTGGCGGAGGAGTTCCGGAACGTGCCGGCGATCTGGGTCCAGATCGCGTTGTACCGAGCCAGCACGTTCGTTCGGTCGCCCGGCATGTTCTGGATCCACTGCCACGAGTCGTGATGGATATTGATCATCACGTAGAAGCCGTCGGCGAGGGCCCAGTCGACGACCTCTTTCACCCGGTTCATGTGCGTCGCGTTGATGGTGTAGTTGGGGGCCCCGCCCTGGTACTGACCCCAGGTCACCGGGATCCGGATGCTGTTGAAGCCCTGCGCCCTGATGTTGTCGAGCAGCGCCGCCGTGATCCGCGGGTTGCCCCATGAGGTCTCGTCCGAGCCGGTGGCGTCGAGGGAGTTGCCCAGGTTCCAGCCGGGCTGCATCGCGGCCACCACGGCCTGCGCGTTGCCGGGCGTCGGTGTCGGCGTCGGTGTCGGTGTCGGGGTGGGGGTGGGCGTCGACGTCGGGGTACCGCCGCAGGCCACGCCGTTGACGGCGAAAGCGGTGGGGTTGGTGTTGGCACCGCTGTAGCCGCCGTTGAAGCCGACGGTGACGCCGGCGCCCGTTCCCAGGCCCGGGGCGTACGACGGGGCGGTCACGGTCACGCTCTGGCCCGACTGAGCCCAGGTTCCGCCCCAGCCCTGGGTGACCTGCTGGTTGCCGGGCCAGGTGTAGCGCAGCGTCCACGAGCCGATCGGATCGCCGAGATTGTTGATCGTGATGTTGGCGCCGAACCCGCTGCCGTTGTCCCATGCCTTGGTGTAGGTCACGGAACAGGCGACCGCCGCCTGGGCGGCGGGCGAGGTGACGGCCACCCCGATCGCCGCCAGGAGTGCGACCGCTGTGGACAGAGCCCACAAACGCAGTGTCTTCATCTTCAAGCCTCCAGGGAAGGGGTGCCCGTATGGGAGCGCTCCCATCTTTGGCTTGTTTCGCATCCGTGTACAGGACGTTTCCCCAGGCTGTGCCGCTGACCTGCTGCTGGGCAGGAAGAATTCAGCGGACGTATGAAAATTTCAGTGGGGCGGGCAGGTCGCCCTCAGTCGAGGTTCATGGAGATGGTCCTGTCCCTCGTGGCCGAGGCCTCGCCGCCGTTCGTGCGCCGGGAACCCGGTCAGACGGTCGGCGCCGACCGGACAGGGACATGTGCCGACCGGGGCGTCGTGGGCGCCCGGCCGAACGGTCGCCGGCTCAGCGAGCGCCCGCGAGTCGCAGCGCGAGATCGCCGTACTGGTACACGACCTGGTCCTCGGTGAAGTCGCCACTCTCCCGATACCAGACGGAGACGCCCATGCCGAGGTCGAGGATGGCATAGGAGGTCAGCTTCACGGACGCGACGCGGAACCGATCCGCCTGTACCCCGTCGGCGACGAGCTTCCGGAATCCGTGCTCGTATCTTGCGCGCCGCCGGAGAACCTCAGCCCGGTGCGGCTCCTCGAGGCTGCGGATCTCTCGGGTACCCACGAAGGCCTCCAGCCGGTGTCGGGCATGAAACCGCACGTGCGCCTCGGTGGCTCTGCGGAGACGTTCGGTGACGTCCTCGCAGCCTGAGATGGCGGCCTCGTGGTTCTCCAGGAGGGTGTCCATTGTCGCGGTCATGATCTGAGCGAGTAGCTCTTGTTTTGACCCGACGTGCTTGTACAGGCTCGGCCCGCGGATCCCGATCGCAGCCCCGATGTCCGCCATCGTGGTGGCTTGATATCCGCGTTCGGAGAACAACGTCAGCGCCGCCGCTCTGATGTCCGCCACACGCACCGCCACGGGCGACCTCCTAGTGTTCCCTTAAGGCTAATCGATGCTAGCCGAAGCGAGGATGATCCTGTGCCTTTATTGATACTCGCCTTGACAGCAAGGAAGGGTGGCGGCTACGAAAGGCTAACAGTTATTAGCCTGTTGCGGGAGATGAGCCCAAGACGCCGGGAGGTCGGTCAGTGCCCATTGATTTGTCCCATGAACCGCGGGTGGAGGAGCTGGCTCGGCGCACCGCGCGCTTCGTCCGTGAGGTCGTCGTTCCCGAGGAGGAGCGCTACGGCGGTGTCGCGGCTGCCGGGGGCGAGGAGTTGCGCGGCCGGCTCCAGGCCGCGGCCAAGCAGGCCGGCCTGTTCGCCCCGCATGTGGCGCTCGAGTACGGCGGGCACGGTCTGGACATGCGGGGCCGGGCGGCGGTCTTCGAGGAGGCCGGCTGGTCGCTGTTCGGGCCGCTCGCGCTCAATATCGCCGCTCCGGACGAGGGCAACATGCATCTGCTGGAGGCGGTGTCGACTCACCCGCAGAGGGAGCACTACCTGCGTCCCCTTGCCCAAGGAGAGGTGCGCTCGTGTTTCGCGATGACCGAACCGGCTCCGGGGGCGGGCTCGGACCCGACCGCCCTGAGCACGCGGGCGACGAAGGTGGCGGGTGGCTGGCGGATCGATGGTCGCAAATGGTTCATCACCGGCGCCGACGGTGCGGCCTTCGCCATCTGCATGGCCCGAACATCCGGTGAGCCGGGAGACCGCGGCGGCGCGACCATGTTCCTCGTGGACGTCGACAACCCGGGAATGAAGATCATCCGACACATCGACACCCTCGACGAGAGCCTGTTCGGCGGGCACTGCGAGATGGTGTTCGACGACTGCGTCGTGCCCGACGACGCGGTGCTCGGTGAGGTGGACAAGGGGTACGACTACGCTCAGGTGCGGCTGGGCCCGGCGCGGATGACACACTGCATGCGCTGGCTGGGCATCGCCCGACGGGCGCAGGAGATCGCGCTGGCCAGGGCGTCGGAGCGGGAACTCTTCGGCTCACGTCTGGGCGACCTCGGCATGGTGCAGGGCATGATCGCCGACTCGGAGATCGACATCGCCGCGGCCAGGGCGTTGACGCTGCAGGCGTGCTGGGAACTCGACCGCGGCCGTTCCGCGGCACAGTCCACCGCGATCGCCAAGGCGTTCACCGCGGAGGCGGTGTGGCGCGTGGTGGATCGGGCGCTGCAGGTCTGCGGCTCACTCGGGGTGTCCGGCGATGTGCTGCTGGGGCGGTTCCTGCGTGAGGTGCGCCCCTTCCGCATCTATGACGGCCCGACCGAAACGCATCGGTGGGCCATCGCCCGCCGGGCTCTGCGCGGCAGCCGGGCGCACGGGAACGTGACATGACAGGTGTCCCTGAAGGGCTGCACCTGGCCGCCCTTCAGCGCTACTTCGACGCGCATGTTCCGGAGGCGGCCGGCCCGATCACCGCCGAACTGCTGCACGGCGGCCGGTCCAACCTCACCTACCGCCTGACCGACGGCCACAGCGCGTGGGTGCTGCGTCGCCCGCCGCTCGGCGGACTCACCCCGTCCGCGCACGACATGGCCCGGGAGTACCGGGTGGTCGGCGCGCTCCGGGGCACCGCCGTCCCCGTCGCGCCCACGGTCGCGCTGTGTGAGGACACCTCGGTCATCGGGAGCCCGTTCTCCCTCGTCGAGTACGTGTCCGGCGAGGTCGTCCGCAGCCGGGAAGACCTCGACCGCCATGGCGGAGACGAACCGGCTCGCTGCGCCTACGGCCTGGTCGATGTGCTCGCCACGCTTCATGCCGTGCCGTACGCCGAGGTGGGTCTGGCGGGCTTCGGCCGCGCCGAGGGTTTCCTGGGACGGCAGGTCCGCCGCTGGTACGACCAGTGGCGCCGGGTGGCGACGCGTGAACTCCGCGACATCGATGTCCTGCATGCCAAGCTCGACGAGGCGGTGCCGGCCGAGAGCGGTGCCTCCATCGTCCACGGCGACTTCCGTATCGACAACGCCATCTTCGACGCACGAGACCTGGGCACGGTGCGGGCACTGGTGGACTGGGAGATGGCCACCCTCGGCGACCCGCTGGCCGACCTCGCGCTGCACCTGGTCTACCGCGACCCGGCCATCGAACCGGTGCTCGGTGGGTCGGCGGCCGCTGTGAGCGAGCACCTGCCCTCCACCGAGGCGCTCGCCGAACGGTACGCCCGAGTGTCCGGGCGCGATCTCGGCCGCCTCGAGTTCTACCTGGCGCTGGGATATTTCAAGATCGCTGTTATCGCGGAGGGGATTCACGCGCGCCATGCGCGGGGGCTGACGGTGGGGCAGGGCTTCGAGACGGCCGGTGCCGCGGTTCCGCTGCTCGCCGCGGGCGGGCTACGCGCGATGACGGGAAGAGAGGTCGTATGACCGGCACCATGCGAACCAGGCCGGCGGCGCTGGTCACCGGCGCCTCCCGGGGGATCGGTCTGGCCATCGCCGAGCGGCTGGCCGAGGCGGGGCACGATATGACGATCTGTGCCCGGGATGCCGACCACCTCGCCACCGCTGCCGCCCGGCTGGGCGCATATGGGGTGGAGGTGCGTTCCGAGCCCGCCGACATGGCCAAGGAGCAGGACATCCTCCGCGTCGCCCAGACGCACACGTCGGCCTATGGGCGGTGCGACGTGCTGGTGATCGCGGCCGGCGTCGGTACGGCAGGCCCTCTCGACGCCGTGCCCCTGCATCGGTTCGACAAGCAGTTCGCCGTCAACGTCCGGGCGTGCTATGCGCTGGTACAGGCCCTGCTTCCGGCCCTGCGCGCGACCGCGGCGCAGCGCTCCGTCTCGGGGGCGAAGGTCATCGCGCTTTCGTCGATCACGGGCGTCTACCCCGAGCCGGGCCTGGCCGCCTATGGAGCGTCCAAGGGCGCGCTCATCGCGTTGTGCCGCTCGATCAACGCCGAGGTCTCCGCCGCCGGAATCACGGCCACCGCGATCTGTCCGGGCTACGTTGATACTGATATGTCCGCATGGGTGCACGATCGCATCGACCCCGCCGAAATGATCAGTACAGCGGACGTCGCGGAGCTGGCGATGAGCATCACCCGGCTCTCCGCACGAGCCGTCGTTTCCGAACTGGTCGTCACCCGTCCTGGGGGCCAACTACACCGCGCTTGAACGCCGCCGCCTGGCCGTTGCCACGCGGGTGTCTTCGGCGATGTGGGCTGGAAGGCCCGACCATGTCATCACGATCATCGCCGTGACGTCCGAGGCTCTCGCAACCCCGAAGGTCGGAAAGAACCTCGGACGTTTCGGTTTCCACTCCACTCGAAGTGCCCCTACGAGACGGGTGCCGGGTGCCTTCGACATCCCCCGCGGAATCGGAACGCGAGTCGATACCTGCCGCTGCCCCTCGGCCCCTTGGGCCGCCTTGGCCCGCTGACGCCTCCGCTCGTCACCCGTCCGGCACGGCCTTGGGCCGACTTCGACGCCCGGCTCTGACCAGCCCATTGTGCCGCTCGATCTTACGGGCTTCCTCTTGACGCCCATCGAGGCGAAGTATACAAACGTTCATACACTAATCTGAGGAGGCGGCCTTGGTCACTTACCGGATGGACGGGATGTCCCGGCGAGGGTTTCTGGCGGGCGCCGCGTCCGCCGCCGCGCTCGGAGCGCTCGGCCTTGGGACGGCGGCGTGCGGGAGCTCGGGAGGCGGAGGAAACACGGCCGCCCGGATCGGGTGGGTGGAGCCGAAGACCGGTCGCCTCGCAGCCGCCTACAAGCCGATCTACGTGGGTGCGCGGCTCGCGCTGGAGGACATCAAGGTGGCCGGCGGCCTGCTCGGACAGGCGGTGCAGGTCGCGGAGCAGGACGACAAGGGGAGCCCGGCCAGCCAGCCGGCCGTGGCACAGCGGCTGATCCGGGAGAATCCGACCTTCGTGGTCGGACCGACAGGCAGCTCACAGGTGCTGGCGTCGGTGACGGCCCTCGCCCGCGCGAACCTGATCCAGTCGTGCTGGGGAGGCGCGGAGCTGCTCGGGGACGGTGACCGCTTCCCGCACCACTACCAGCTCGTCTACAACACCACCCAGCAGGCCAGGGTGGCGGCGCGCTTCCTCCACGAGGTCCGCGGGCTGCGCAAGATCGGCATCATCGTGGAGAACTCGGAGTTCGGCACGTCGATCAGGGACGCCGTCGTCCGGACGCTGCGCGACGACTACTCCGCCAAGCCGGTCGCGGTCGAGGTGTTCGAGGTGGACGCCTCCGACATGACGCCGTTCGTCCGGAATCTGGAGCGGGCCGGTGTAGACGGGCTGGGGCTGTTCACCGGTCAGCCGCAGGCGACCATCCTGATCCTGCGGGCGATGGCGGCCAGCGATTTCCATCCTGTGATCGTTTCGCACGACCTCAACTACCTCGATGCGCTCGGGGAGTTCCCGCGGCCCCTGCTCGACGGGTTCTTCGGCACCACCTACCGGGGGCTCACCTATGCCGGCGACGAGCAGCCTCCGGCCGAGGTACGCAGGCTGGTCGAACGGATCAACGCGCATCCGGACACCGCGGGCCTCGGTTACTCGGCGGTGACCAGCCCCTACTACGACTACGTGATGCTGATGGCCACGGTGATCGGGGAGACCAAAAGCCTCGATCCGGCCGATCTCAAGGCCGCGCTCGACAAGGTCGACGGTTACCAGGGCACCCGGGCGAAGGTGTCGTTCACCGCGAAGCGGCACTCCGGCATCGCCGATGAGGACATCACGATCGGCACTCTCATGTCGGCGAAGGATCCGGAGAGCCTGGGCGGGGTTCTGCGGCGGCGCGCGGACGGGGTGTGACCACCCGATGATCACCGACATCCTGGTCACGGGGCTGGTCTTCGGCAGCCTCTACGGCCTTGTCGCGATGGGGTTCAACGTCCTGTACCGGCCGACGAACGTGGTGAACTTCGCCCAGGGCGAGCTCATCATGATCGGCGCGATGCTGATGGCCGCCACTCCGATCGGGGGACTCCCCTGGGGAATCGCCGCCGTCTGCGTGATGGCCGTCGTCGCGGTCGTGGCGCTGGCCGAGGAGCGGGTGGCCGTCACCCCGGTGCTGCGCAGATCGTCCCACGCAGCCGGCTGGGTGATCACCACGCTGGCGTTCTCGCTGCTGCTCGCGGAGGCCGCCGGACGGCTGTGGACGGACCAGCCGAGCACCGTCGCACCCCCGTGGCCGCTGTCCATCAACGTCAACGAGGTGGCGGGAGTCCGGTTCTCGAGCTACCAGATCGGGGTGGTGGCCATCGCCGTCGCCGTGGTGATACTGCTCGGCCTACTGGACCGTTCCCGGTTCGGCGCCGCGTTGCGCGCGGTGGCCGCCGACCGTGACGGCGCCCGGCTGCGCGGCATCGACCCGACGATGCTGACCCGCCGTTCCTTCCTGCTCGGCGGCGCCCTGGCGGGGCTCACCGGAGTGCTGGCGGCGCCGTTGCTGCTGGCCTCGGTGACGATGGGCCTGGGTCTGCTGATCAAGGGTTTCGCCGCACTGGCGGTCGGCGGGATCGGCGACAACCGAGGCGTCCTGGTGGCGGGATGGGTGCTCGGCACCGTCGAGGCCGCGGGCGCCACCTACGGCTCTCCCGGGTCGCAGTCCGTCGTCCTGTTCGTAGCGATGCTGCTCATCCTGCTGATCCGGCCCAACGGCCTGCGCGGTCTGGCGGTGCAACGTCATGTCTGAAGTTCTCGGAACACGGGCGGGCGCCGTGCGGCGCTCGGCCCCTTGGGTCGCTCTCGTGGCGGCCGTGGCCGCGCTGCCACTGGTCAGCGGCGACCCGACGATCACCTACCTCGCCACCACGGCCGCGATCTACGTGCTGGTGGGGATGGGGCTGAACATCATGTTCGGCTACACCGGCCAGGTCTCGCTCGGACAGGGCGCGCTGGTCGCCGTAGGTGCCTACGCCACCGGCATCCTCATGGCCGACCACGGCTGGACCTTCTGGGCGGCGGCCCCGGTGGCGGTGGTGATCGCCACGGGCGCCGGGACCCTGATGGCGCTGCCCGCCTTCCGGCTGTCGTCCTGGTACATCGCCCTGGTCACGCTCGGAGCGGCGATGGCGATGCGCAGCCTGCTGGTCGAGTTCGAGGGGCTGACCGGTGGCTGGTCCGGGCTGGTCGGCATCCCGCGGCCCGCGTTCGGTTCCTGGGAACTCGGGGAACGAGACGTCCTCTGGCTGGCCCTCGCCGTGAATGTCGTACTGTTCGTCATGGTCCGCACCATCGTCGACTCTCGCTTCGGCCGGGGCATGATGGCCGTACGGGACGCGCCGGAGATGGCGCGGAGCGTCGGCGTCGGACCCGCGCGGATGAAGCTGTTCGCGTTCGCCTGCGGTGGCGCCACCGCGGGGCTGGGCGGGGCGCTGCTGGCCGTTCATCACGGGCTCGTCACCCCGGACGACTTCACCCTCGACTTCTCGATCCTGTTCCTGCTGGTGGTCATCATCGGCGGCGCCGCGCGTCTCGCCGGCCCGATCATCGGCACCCTGCTGTTCTTCGCCCTCCCGGAACTGCTGACCGGCCTGGCGGAATGGCGCGGCCTCATCTACGGCGCGGCGCTGCTGGTGCTGATGGTGTACGCGCCGCACGGCATCGCCGGGGCGTGGGAGAGGCTGCGGGCACGCCACGGGGCCGGTGACACGTCTTCCGACGTCCCCGGCACGGACGTCACGATCGAGGTCAGGCCGCCGCGCGGGGAGCCGCTCGGCGTCGAACTGGCCGGCGTCCGCAAGTCCTTCGGCGGCGTGCACGCGCTGCGCGGCATCGACCTCACCATCGAGCCGGGTACGGTGCACGCGATCGTCGGGCCCAACGGGTCGGGGAAGACGACCCTGCTCAACGTGATCACTCGTCTGCTGCAGCAGGACGAGGGACGGGTCCTCCTCGGAACCGAGGACGTCAGCCGGGCCACGGCCGAGCGGCTCGCCCGGCGCGGGGTGGCGCGCGTCTTCCAGACGCCGCGGCTGCTGGGCGCGTCGAGCCTGCGGGACAACGTCCTGCTCGGCGCCTACGCGCGGGAGCGGGCGAACGGTCCGGCGACCGTCCTGCGGCTGCCGTGGGCCCGGCGCGAACGGGCCGAACTGGAGAGGGAGGCCGACGGGCTGCTGGCCGGTCATGGCCTCGCCGGGCGGGCGGACGAGGAGGCCGCGGCGCTGCCGCACGGCGAGCGGAGACTGCTGGAGGTCGCCCGGGCCTTGATGGCACGGCCGCGCCTGCTGCTGATGGACGAGCCGGCGGCCGGGCTCACGCCGCGCGAACTGGAGGCGCTGGGCCGCCTGATCCGCGCGATTCGCGATGCGGGCACCACGGTGGTCCTGGTGGAGCACCATATCGAACTCGTCGCGAGCGTCGCCGACGTCGTGACCGTCCTAGACCAGGGCGAACTGGTGACATCGGGGTCGCCGGAGGAGGCACTCGGTGACGCACGGGTCGTCGAAGTGTACTTGGGAGCACCCGCATGAGAACGCAGGGCGAGGAACTGATCACCGTGTCCGGGCTGAGTGCCGGGTACGGGACGGTGCCGGTGATCCGCTCGGTGGACTTCACGGTCCATACGGGCGAGATCTTCGCGGTGGTCGGCGGCAACGGGGCCGGGAAGACGACCCTGCTCAGCACCATCTCGGGGCTGCTTCACCCCACGTCCGGATCGGTGCGGCTCGCCGGAACCGACATCACCGGGTGGAGCCCGGAACGGATCGTGGCCCACGGCCTCGTCCACATTCCCGAGGGCAGGCGTCTCTTCACCGGGCTCACAGTGGCCGAGCATCTGAGACTCGGGCTCTGGAACGTCCCGGACCGGCGCAAGGTCGAGCGGGAGCGGACGGATCGGGTCGTCGACCTGTTCCCGGTGCTGGGCGAGCGGATGGACGCCTACGCGGAGGTGCTCAGCGGCGGCGAACAGCAGATGCTCGCCATCGGCCAGGCGCTGATGCGCGAACCCCGAGTGCTGCTGCTGGACGAACCGTCCATCGGCCTGGCACCCGTGATCATCCAGCGGGTGTTCGCGGTGGTGGACCGGCTGCGGGAGCAGAACCTGACGGTGATCCTGGTCGAGCAGCGTGTCAACCAGGCGCTGGCGCTCGCCGACCGGGGACTGGTCATGCGGCACGGCCGGATCGAGGTTGTCGGCGCCGCCGCCGAGCTCGCGGAGGATCCCGTGCTGCGGGCCGCCTATCTGGGCGCGGCCGTGGCCGGCGAGCAGCGGAACAAGGAGTGACATGAGCGGTGAGTGGTGGGGCCCGGAAGTGCCCGAGGCCGACGAATGCGTGGTGGCGGAGCTTCTCGTCCGCCGGGCCGCGGAGCACCCCGACCGGGTGTACGTGATCTTCGAGGACGGGACGCGGTGGACTTACGCCGAAACCCTGGACCAGGCCGAGCGAGTCGCCGCGGGGCTGCACGCGCTGGGCGTGCGGCCGGGTGACACGGTCGTCTCCTGGCTGCCGAACGGGCCCGACGCACTGCGCGTCTGGTTCGGCGTCAACCTGCTGGGCGGCACCCTGGTACCGCTCAACACCGCCTACCGCGGCAGGCTGCTCGAACATGCGATCCGGCTGTCCGGGGCGCGGGTGGCGGTCGTGCACGGTGAGCTGGCCGGGCGCCTGGACGAGATCGATGCCGGCGCGCTGGAACGGGTGGTGGTGCTCGGGGAGGGCGACAGCCGATCGGCGGGCCGGGCCGGGACGCTGGGGGCGGAGGTGCTGGCGGCGCCGGGCCCCGGCTTCCGCCCGGACTCACCACCCCGGCCGTGGGACTCGTACGCGGTGATCCTCACGTCCGGAACGACGGGGCCGTCGAAGGGCGTCCTGTGCTCGTACGTCCAGCTCGCGGCCTGCGCGCGGGCCGCGTTCGGCAGCTGCTTCGGAGCGGCCGACCGCTACATGGTGAACCTGCCGCTGTTCCACGCGGGCGGCACCATCGGCACGTACGCGGCGTTGTTGCTCGGCGGCGGGATCAGTCTCGTCAGCGCGTTCGACACCGAGTCGTTCTGGCCGGCCGTCCGCGACACGGGCACCACGCACGTCACGCTGCTCGGCGTGATGGCGACGTTCCTGGGCAAGCGCCCCCCGTCCCCGCATGACCGTGCTCACCCGCTGCGGCACGTTTTCATGATCCCGCTCATCGAGGACAGCGCGGCGTTCGCCGAGCGCTTCGGTGTCGACGTGGTGGCCATGTTCAACATGACGGAGGTGTCGATTCCGATCATCTCCGGCCCCAACCCGGATGTGCCGGGCACGTCCGGGCGGCTGCGGCCCGGTGTCGAGGCCCGGGTCGTCAACGAGCACGACCGGCCGGTGCCCGACGGGGAGGTCGGTGAGCTGGTGCTGCGCACCGTCCAGCCGTGGGCACTGAACTCCGGTTACCTCGGGATGCCCGAGGCGACGGCACGGGTCTGGCGCAACGGGTGGTTCCACACCGGGGACGCCTTCCGGACGGTGGACGGCGAGTACTTCTTCGTGGACCGGATGGGCGACACGATCCGGCGCCGCGGCGAGAACATCTCCTCGGCCGAGGTGGAGACCGAGCTGCTGGCGCATCCGTCGGTCCGGGAGGCCGCGGTGGTCGCCGTGCCGAGCCCATACGGCGAGGACGATGTGCTCGCCGTGGTCGCGCCCGTGGACGGGTCGGAGATCGACCCCGCCGAGCTGCTGCGTTTCCTGATCCCCCGCATGGCGCACTTCATGGTGCCCCGCTACGTGCGCGTGGTCGACGCGCTGCCGCACACCCCGACGAACAAGATCGAGAAGCACCGGTTGCGCTCGGAAGGCGTCACGGCGGACACGGCCGATCGCGAGCGGCTGGGCGTGGCCGTCCGGCGTGACCGCATCGGCGGGACGCCCGCCGCAGGCTGAGCCTTCCCTCGGAGTACCGGCCGGTCCCGCGCCCGGCCGGTCTCCGCACCTGCCATCAGGAACGCGCGATCAGCTTTCCCGGTCGCCGGCCTCCGGGGCCGCGCCGACGAGTTGGAGGACGAGGAAGGCGTACTGGTCGGCGAGTTCCTGGGCGGACAGCCCACCGTCGGGACGGAACCACTGCCCGGCGTTGATGCACATGTCGAGGATCGCCTTGGCGACCACGTCCACCCGGGCAGGACCCGGCGACCGCGGGTCGTTCAGGCGGAACCGGCCGGTGTTCAGGCCCCGTTCCAGGGTGCGTTCGAAGATGCGGCGGACTCTCTGCTGGGCATCCAGAACCTCCTTGGCCTGATCGGGCGGGAGGTGGCGCCATTCTGTCCGGGCCACCAGGCCCTCGATACGCCGTTCGGTGTGGAAGAGCGTGAGCTCCCGCACCAGTTCGGCCAGTTGCCGGTCGGCCCGGTCGCCGCCGCGCAGGAGTCCTTCCTCCAGTATGCGCTCGGAGTCCTCGTGAGCCCTCTTGAGGATCGCGTAGAGCACTTCCTCTTTGGACCCGTAGTGGTTGTAGAGCGAGCCCGCGGTGACCCCGCACGCGGCGGTGATCTTGCGGACGGTGGTCGCGGGGAACCCGTCTTCGTAGAACAGGCGCGCCGCCTCGTCGAGGATGCGCCGGCTCATCGAGGTCGTGGCAGGGGCGCCGTCAGTGGTCTTCCGGGAGCGTGTCATACCCACCCCCTGACGCTATCACCATATGAACGTTCATTGACCTGGCGGTGCCGGGTCTGGTAAACAAACGTTTGTATATAAGGAGGGGGAATGATGGGTGAACCGGTGATCGACATCTGCGAGGTCGCCTACGACACCGAATGCTGGACGGCCTACCTGCGTTCGCTGGCCACCGTCGCACCGCGTTATCTCGTCATGTTCTCCGGACGGCTCGCCGCCCTCACCGGGCGGGCTCACGGCGAGGTCGCGGCGGAGGCGGCGCATGATCCGATAGGAACGGCGGAGCGGCTGGCCCACGTCCTTGGACGCGGCTTCGACATCGATCACCATGTCGCCGCGCTGACCGAGAGCGGGGTGGCCCACCAGATCCTGCACGGCGGGCCGTGGCCCATCAGGGACGCCACCGTCAACGACACGGTCGCCGCCTTCGCGGCCAGGCACCCGGACCGGCTCAGCGCGTGGGCCGGTGTCAGCCTCACCGACTCGCGAACCGCGATCGCCGAGGCACGTCGCGCGCTCGACGAGCTCGGTGCGACCGGCCTCTCGGTCATCCCGTTCCTCGACGGCACCGACCCGTCCGCACCCGAGCACGCCGGGCTCTGGAAGCTCGCCGCCGACCGTGGTGTCCCGGTGTGGCTGCACTGCGGGCAGCACTTCCGCTCGGACATCCCGATCGATGTCTCCGGGCCGCGGGTGCTGGACCGGATCGCCGGCGCCCACCCCGGTCTCGTCCTGGTCGCCGGGCACGGAGGCTGGCCCTGGGTCACGGAGATGCTGGCGGTGGCGCAGCGGCACCCCAACGTCTACCTGGAGTTCTCCTCGCACCGTCCGTCCAGGATGGCGGCCAGGGGATCGGGATGGGAGGCGCTGCTGACGCTGGGGGCCGCGTCCGTCCGCTCCCGTGTCCTCTTCGGGTCCACCAGCTGGACCCAGGCCTCCACCCCTGCCAGGCTCGCCGCCGAGGTCACCTGGCTGGGACTTCCGGACGACGTCGTCCAGGCCTGGCTGCACGGCAACGCCGAGCGACTGCTGAACCGCACCTGGCAGGGAAGCGCGGCATGAACGGCCGCCGGGTGCTGGTCACCGGGGCCGCCGGTGGCATCGGCACGTCCCTCGTGGCCGAACTGCTTCTGCAGGGCGCGCAGGTGCTGGCGACCGATGTCGACGTGTCAGGCTGCGGGCGCCTGGGAAGTCGGTTCGGCGATCGGTTCGACGACGATCGGCTCCACGTGGTGCCGCTCGACCTGACGGAGAGCGGAGCGCCACAGCAAATCGTCGATCAGGCGCTCGACCGGCTCGGAGGCCTCGACGGCCTCGTGAACAACGCGGGTGTGGAGCACCGCGCGGCACTGGGCGAGCACAGCACCGCCGACTGGGCGCGCGTCATGGAGATCAACCTGTCGGCGCCGTTCCGGCTGGCCCGTGCGGCGGCACCCGCCCTCGCCGGACGGTCGGGCGCCGCCATCGTCAACGTCTGCTCGATCGCGGTGACCGGGTTCGCCGGGCAGGCCGCCTACGACGCGAGCAAGGGTGGGCTGCTGAGCCTGACCCGCTCGCTCGCCGTCGAACTGGGACCGCTCGGCGTCCGTGCGAACGCCGTGTGCCCCGGCTTCATCGACACCCCGATGCTCGACGTGAGCGGGCTTCGCGGGCTGGCGGAGAAGGTCGCCGCACGGCTGCCGATCGGCCGGTGCGGGCACCCGGAGGAGGTCGCCGCCGCGGTCGTGTGGCTTCTGGGAACGGGGGCCGGTTATGTCACCGGCCAAGCATTGTTCGTCGATGGAGGGATGGTCAGAGCATGATGCGCGAACAGGAGAGCACGACGTCAGGCGGTGAGGGGGCCCTGCTGGTCTCCCGGCCGGCCCCGGGGGTGCTGTGGCTGACCATGAACCGTCCCGACCGCCGCAACGCGATCGATCGCGCGCTCGGCGAGGAGCTGCTGCGCGCGCTGGAGCACGCCGAGACCGACCCGCAGGCCAGGGTCGTGGTGCTGACCGGGGCGGGCAGTGCCTTCTGCGGCGGGGACGACCTCGGCGCGGTGGACGAGCACCTCGCCGGGGACCGCAGGCACTCGCCGGTGCTCGGTGACACCGCCGACCCCGTGTACCTGCGGATCGTCGAGGCCATCGTCACAGCGCCGCAGCCGGTCATCGCGGCGGTCAACGGCCCCGCGGCCGGGGCGGGCACCGAGCTGGCCTGCGCCGCCGATCTGCGGATCGCCTCGGACACTGCCCGGATCGGGAGCTGCCTGGTGAACGTGGCGCAGACCGGCACCGCCGTGATGCTGGCCCGGATCGTCGGGAGCGCCAAGGCGACCGAGATCTATCTGTCCGGCGGGCTGCTCGACGCCACCGACGCCGAACGCCTGGGCATCTACACCCGGGTCGTCCCATCGGGGGATCTGCGGGACGCGGCGCTCGCCGAGGCCCGCAGGCTCGCGGCCGGTCCGACCGGCGCGATCGGGCTTTACAAGCAGCTACGCGAGCGAGTGTACGGTCAGCCGCTGGAGCAGGCGCTGCGGATCCAGAACACCTTCCACATCCGCAACAACAGGGAAGTCCATGATGCCGTCGAAGGAGCACGTGCCTTCGTCGAAAAGCGCAGCCCCGAATTCACGGGCCGTTGAGGAGGAGCGGATGACCATGGCAGACGGTGACGTGTTCGGCCGGCTCGACGGCAGGGTCGTTCTGGTCACGGGTGCGGCGAGCGGCATCGGCGCGGCCTCGATGAGGCTGTTCCGGGCCGTCGGGGCCGAGGTCATCGGGGTGGACCTGACCCCGGGAGAGGGCATCGTCCAAGCGGACGTCTCCGACCCGGCACAGGTCGCGGAGGTCGTCGACGAGGTGGTCGCCCGGCACGGCCGGCTCGACGTCGTCCACGGCAACGCCGGCGTCAACGTGCCCGGCCGCCCGCACAGCCTCACCGACGACGACTACCGCAAGGTGATGGGCGTCTGCTGCGACGCCAACTTCTACCTGGTGCGCTCCGCGGTCGGGCACATGCGCGCGCACGGAGGAGTGTTCGTGTTCACCTCGTCGATGTGCGGGGTGTCGGCGACTCCCCGCTCCCCGGTCTACAACATGGCCAAGCACGCTCTCATCGGCCTCGCCCAGTCCGTCGCCGTCGACTACGGCGCGCAGGGGATCCGCGCGGTGGCTTTGATCACCGGGCCGACGCACACCGGGATGGTCGACGAACTGTGGCCGCCGGGTCCGCTCCGCGACTCGCTGACCGCGACCACCGCCGTCGGACGGCTGGCCACCCCCGAGGAACAGGCCCGCGCCGCGGTGTTCGCCGCGCTGCCCGGCAGTTCCTTCCTCACCGGATGCAGTCTCACCGTGGACGGCGGCGCGACCGCCGGGTGGAACGAGATGGCCCGGACGATGCTCACCCTCAAGAAGGTGTGATGACGGAACTGGGACGCATCGAAGGCGGCGTCGAAGCCCCCATGCGGGACGGCGTGCTGTTGCGCGGCGACCTGTGGCGGCCTCTGTCCCCGTCCCCGGCCGTGGTGTTCAGGACGCCGTACGGCCGGCGGCAGATCAGCTCCGACACGCTGCACCCCCAGCACTGCCTCGCCGGAGGATTCGCCGCGCTGGTGCAGGATACCCGGGGCCGCTTTGACTCCGACGGCGATTGGCGGGCCGTCATGTGGGAGCAGGAGGCCAGGGACACCTACGACACGGTGGAGTGGGCGGCGGCACAGCCCTGGTGCGACGGTAACGTGTTCCTCGCGGGCACCTCCTACCTCGGCATCATCGCCTGGCTCGGCGCGGCCGAACGCCCGCCCCACCTGCGCGGCATCGCCCCTGCCATGACGACCGGCGCGGCGGCCGACATCCGCGACACCGGCGGCGCGCTGCGGCTGGACCACCTCGTCGGGTGGCTGGCCTACATGGCCGCCGACTGGCTGGGCCGGCAGGGACCGGACGCCGACCCGTCGCTGGTCGCCAAGGTCGCGTCGTTGATTCACGATCCGGGGCGGGCGATGCGGCGGCTGCCGCTCGTGGGCATGCCGGAACTGGACCTGCCCGGATTCCCGATCCGGATCGGCGACCTGCTGGACGGACGGATCCAGGCCCTGCCCGACTGGGACCACGCGGCGGTGGAGGTGCCGACCCTGTCGGTGACCGGCTGGTACGACGTCTACGCCACCGCGACCATCCGCGGGCACCTGGAGATGCGCAGGCTGCGACCGGACCTGCGGCACGAGCTGATAGTCGGCCCCTGGGCGCACACCGGAGCCCTGTCCCATCTGCAGGGCGAGGTCAACTTCGGTGTCGCGGCCTCCGCCGCGGCCACCCGGCTGCCCGCCCGGCACCTGGAGTTCTTCCGCCGCTGCCTGGACGGATCGGACGGTCCCGCCCCCGTCCGGTACTTCCAGATGGGCGCGGACGAGTGGCGCACCGCCGAGCGATGGCCGCCGGCAGAGGCCGCCGGGCACGCCCTGTACCTGACGGGGCCCGCCGCGCGGGGCAGGACGCCGGGACGGCTGACCGCCACGCCCGACACGGCGAACCCGGCCACACCGGACGGCTACCTCCACGATCCGGAGGATCCGGTGCCGAGCCACGGCGGGCGCGTCCTGCACCTCGGCCGCCTCGTTCCCGGGCCGCTGGACCTCAGCCGAACGGCCGAGCGACCCGACGTCCTCGTCTACCACGGTGACGTGCTCACCGAGGACACGGACGTCATCGGCCCGGTGCGGCTGAAGCTCACCTTCGCCACCGACGCGGCGGACGCCGACGTGATGGCTCGGCTGGTGGACCAGCTGCCCGACGGGCGGATGCTGCCGGTCGGTGAGGGGGTGATCAGGCTGAGCCGCCGCGACGGTCCCGACACCCCGGTGCCACGGGGAGAACCGGTCCGGCTGGACATCGATCTCGGGTACACGGCCCAGCGGTTCCCGGCCGGCCACCGGATCGGCCTGATGCTGTCCAGCAGTAACTTCCCCCACTACGACCGCAACCAGGGGGACGGGGAGCCGCCCGCCACGGCCGGACCGGGCACGCCGTCCACCCAGAGTGTCCACTACGGGACGTCGGTCCTCCTCCTGGGCGACGGGGCGGGCTCGTGACGCTGCGGCACCGGACCGTCCAGCACTCCACCGACTGCGAGATCCACCACTGGACCGGCGGCCCCGGTGACCAGTCCCCGATCGTTCTCACCCATGGCGCCACCCTCGATCACCGTACGTGGGAACCGCAGGCCGAGGCGTTCGCCGCCCGGTACCGGATCCTGCTGCGGGACGTCCGGGACCACGGGAGTTCCGACTTCTTCAACAGCACCGTGCTGCGCTTCCCCACCGAGCACGGACTCGACTCACCGGAGGACTGATATGACGATGTGGAGCCGGGAGGATGTCGACGGCGTCGCCGTCCTCACCTACCGAAACCCGCCACGCAACTTCCTCACCTTCGCCGCGCTCGAAGAACTGGACGCGGAACTCGCCCGGCTGGAGACCGCGCCGGACATCGGGGTTGTGACGCTGACCAGCGATGTCCCCGGCTACTTCATCGCCCACGCCGACCTGGACGAGCTCGCCGAACTCTCCCGGGGGCCGATGCCGCGGGCCAAGATCTGGTACACCGCGATGCGACGCGTCGAGCGGATCCCGCAGCCGGTGATCGCCGCGATCGACGGCCAGGCATGGGGCGGCGGCTTCGAGCTGTCCCTGGCCTGTACGCTGCGATGGGCCTCGGCCGCCGCCCACTTCAGTCTGCTCGAGACCGCGCTCGGCATCATCCCCGGGGCGGGCGGCACCCAGCGGCTGGCCCGGTTGATCGGCCCCGGGCGGGCCGCCGACATCGTCCTCACCGGTGACGTCCTCACCGCCGAACAGGCCAGGGCCGCCGGATTCGTCGAACGGGTGTTCCCCGCGCCCAACTTCCAGGCGGAGGTTCTGCGGCTCGCGCGCGGCATGGCGTCCCATCCCGCCGCCGCCCTCGCCGCCGCGAAGCGCGCACTCGTCGAGGGTCCCCGGCTACCGCTCGCCGAAGGTCTCCGACTGGAGGCCGCACTCTTCGCGGACAGACTGGCCAGCCCCGAATCCAGGGGGCTTCAGGAAGCGGCGCGGCGCCGCTACGCCGAGGCGGCGGACGACGACAACATCACCTTCGGAGACCGCCCGTGAAGACCGCGGTCATCACCGGAGCCGGCCGGGGCATCGGCCGGGCGGCCGCGTTCACGCTCGCACGCGACGGTTACGCCGTCGCGGTCGGCTACCACCGGAACGCCGAGTCCGCCGCCGAAGTCGTCGGCGAGATCCACCGGAACGGCGGACACGCCGCCGCCTTCGCGCTGGATGTCGCCGATCAGGACCAGTGCGCGGAGTTCGTGCGCGCAGCGGGTGAACGGCTCGGACCCGTCCGTGCGGTCGTCTCCAACGCGACAGGATTCGGCTCCGCCTCGCCGTCCCTGGGGAAGGCACTCGAAACCCCCTGGCATACCTACGAGCGGATGTTCGCCACCCGCGTCGGCTCCCTCCTCGCCCTCGTGACCGCGGCACGTCCGCAACTGGCCGACGGCGGCCGGGTCGTGACGACCGTGAGCACCGGGACGAGCAGGCACGTCCCCGGTTATGCGGCGATCGCCGCCGCCATGGCCGCGGCCGAGAGCGTCGTCCGCTACCTCGCCGTGGAACTCGGCCGCGACGGCATCACGGTCAATCTGGTGAGCGGCGGTGTGGTGGCGACGGACGCGCTGCGCGAGATCAGCCCCGACCCGGAGCGCCTCCTGGCCGCCGCCGCGCGCGCCACACCGCTGGGCCGCACCGGCTCCCCCGAAGACCTGGCCAAGGTCATCGCGTTCCTGTGCGGTGAGGAGGCCGGCTGGATCACCGGGCGCTCCATCATCACAGACGGAGGAAACTCCCTGCGCTGAGCCATAACCTCACCCGCTGTACCGAGCCGGACGGTACCGGACGATCCTGCCGTGCCCGGCACCGCCGTACCGGTGCGGATCTGCTCGAAAGCCGAGGTCGGATGGTGTTCGGCGAGGACTCTCGGGCCGGGGGTGTCCGAATGGGCATCGACACCTGCGGACATGAGCCTGCCGGTGAGGGCCGGTTTCATCGCGATCGCGTACTGGACGCGCCGGGGCCGGATCGGTCCGCCGACGCTGACGACGATCAGGTCATGGAAAGCACAAAGTGCGACAGATAGCTATCTGTCGCACTTTGTTCCTATGTGTCCGAGGGGGGACTTGAACCGTTCGCCCATCTCCTGAGCAGCACCGACGCTCCGTGGCTGGACCTCTCATGCCCGGAATAGGCGCGCAGAGAGGGGGCGGTGCCCACACCCACCTCAACGAGATTGGGTCCTACCTCGCGGCACACGCCCATGCCGGGGAAGCCCAGCAACCGCCAGTTCAGGATCCTCAGCAGACGATCTCAACTGCGCTCAGGGCAGCGGTGGTAAGGGGGCAGGAGCTCGGTGATCGCCGCACCGAACCCCTTCCTGCATCCCAGCAACCTGATCAACCCGGAAGCCAGGCCGTGCGCCGCCCCTCGACACCAGAAATTGCCGGGGAGGTGGTTCCGGTCGAAGGGGCTTGGGTCGAGCGCACTCAGCGCGATCGGTACGGGGACCGGATCATCCTGGGCTTTGCGGTGGCTGTCCTGCTGGGGGTCGCCGGCGCGGCCGCCTACGTCTCCTACCACCACTTCTACGGTCTGGCGATCGCTCTGGGTGAGCGGCACGACATGGCCATCCTGTATCCGGCGATGTCTGACGGCGTGATCGTCATGGCGTCGCTGGTGATGGTCTACTGCTCGCGTCGTCGGCTACGTGTGCCGGTGCTGGCGTGGGTGGCGCTCGCATTGGGCGGGGCGGTGATGCTGGCGGCGAACGTGGCGCACGGCTGGTCCGGTGGACTCGGGTCGCGCCTGGTCAGCGCTCTGGCACCGCTGGCCTTCGCAGGCGCGTACGAACTGTTCATGTGGATTGTCCGGAACACCCGGCAACCGTCCATCGAGACGCCGGCCAATGACCACGTGTGCCAGCCCGTTGAGACTCTCGTTGAGGTGGAACGCGTGGTGCCGCTGCTGCCCACCGACCGGTACGAGGCGGCGCGGCTCACCTATATCGAGAGCCTCAGTGAGGGCAATCAGCGGGTCGGCCGACGCCCGCTGATGAGCCGGTGGGGACTGGAACAGCGTGAGGCCGAGGAGATCATCGCCGAGGTGGAGAAGGAGCGGGCCCACACCATCGTCGAGGTGGCCGATTCAGAGAGTGTCGTGCCGCCGCTGGAAGGCATCCGTTCGACCGGCACGAGCGAGGCCTGAGGCGGCGTAATGAAGGACATCGGTAACGAAGTGGTCAGGCCGTCCTCCAATCGTCCAGCTCGGTCATCGGGCGGCCTCCCATCTTGAAACGATCAAGGTTCTGGGTCGCGATAAGGCATTTATCGCGACCCAGGATTGACACCAAGATCAGTTCGGGTTCCGCGGAGCATGGGCGCGTGCAGCTGAACTCCGCTTGCGACTAGAGGATTCGTACGTCCGAAGCAACGGCAATCATGCGTGTAGATACATCACTGACAAGCTAGAGATCCTCCTTCTCAATGGAGGAGGTGACGCCAGGTAGCAATTCAACTTTGGACAAAACGATCTTTATGTGAGGTGATGGGGCGCCAGGGATTCGAATCCTGAACCTACGGATTAAAAGTCGGTTCGATTGATATCGCCAAGTGTCGCGAGATGACGTTTTCTATCGCTGTGTCTGAGATCATCCCTGTCATTGTGCCAGGAAGTGACGATGGATGCCGGCCCGTATCGCGTACACGCGAGCAACCACCGAGCAACCATGCGTTCTTGACCATCGATATTATGTGCCATTCATCCCTTCTTGGCACGGCCGTAAAGGGTGGCTGTTTGATGACGATCAACGTGTGCGAGCAGCCATGGAGCAGCCTGGCAACCCGCGCAGTTGTGGAACGTTTTCATCGGCACATTTGTGGCGCTTCTCAACTGTAGTTCGGCGCCAGATTTAAGTGGCGTGAGCCCCGGCTACGAGTGTTTGCTCACCTACGCCGGTTCAAGCGGTATGTCGCTAGGCAGGTTCCAGGTAGTTTCGTTTGATCTGTCTCCGCCAACGTGCAGGGTGCGTACGTTGGCGTCAAGCAGTCGAATACTGGTTCCGTCAAAGAGATATGACGCCGAGTAGCTGCGAGAGAACGGCTCCCCATCGGGGGCCGTTGATATTCGGACGCGGTAGTTTCCTTCTCCGCTAGAACTGTCCACAGCAGGCACTGCCCGCTTGCGGTGAGCGCCGCGCTAAGTGCTTCAGTGGTGACATGGACGGTGTCGGGACCCACTTCGCGGGCCGCGAAGCTCTCCACCACCAACGTGCCTGCTCTTCCCCACTGGAAGTCGCCGATACGCTCTAGGCCCAATACTGAGCAGAACGCCGTCGAGGGCAGAAATGTGTAGAGGTGTTTGCTTGCCGACTGGTCCCAGTCGTTGACGCCGCCGTATCGGGTAGTCGCGACAATGAGGGCCCCCGGCAAAGATGTTTCCCCGTAGCGGGTACCGTTTCGATTGTCCAGGTCAGGCCAGTCCGACGTGTACGGGTGATCGGCGAGTAGCAGACCGGACGGGCTCCCTGACTCGGGCATCCATCGGCCATAGAAGTCTTTGCCTTCGGCCCATTGTGCCCATGCGTCGGTGTCCGCCGCGTCGATGAGGTACGAGCGGATTTGGGCCCAAATGGTGTGGTGAGGTGTGCCCGCAGCTGCATCGTCTGGGTTCTGTGGCTGCGACCACTGATAATGGCCCTCCAGCACCTGCCAGGTTATGCCTGCCGCGTTCGTGGAGATAAGGAGACGGTCGACCGGCGGGCTGTGCTCGTCGTTGCTCGCCCACTCGGGATCGAGGTGGTCAGGGAAGGTTGCGTTGACGGGTGCGTACCAGGTGGCGGGTGTGTCCGCGTAGACCCGATTTTCGGTTCGGCGTTGCAGCATCGTCGGATCGATGTCGTGACCGTAGATGTCGAGGGGCGTCTCGTAGCGGCTTCGCTGGTCGTCGCGACGGCTCGGATTGAGTTCATAGCGGTCGGTCATTCGTCCGACGAGTTGGTTGAAGGCTATCCAGAGGTACTTCTGTGCGTATCCATCATGCTTCTTGCCATCCGACGAGGAGGCTCGCGGAAGGTTCCGGTCGATGATGCCGAAGCGCTCCGGTGTCCATCCGAGTTGAAGAACCTGCTCGAACAGGATGGTGCCGAGGTAATCGGCATCGATCTCATGATCGAGCTTGAAGCTGTGGACCATGGAATCGACAACGTATTTGCGGAAATCGCCGAAGTCGGACATCACGGGATGGCGGATAAGGCTATACCTGTAGTTCGGTGGCCCGGCCAGTTCTTCGATCTCAGCCTGCGACCGTTGCGGCGCGATCCAGTCCGAGGCGTACGGCGGGTGGACGCGCGTGGCGAGGTCCTCAATACCAGGCTGCCAGCCGTGTTCCAATGCAGCGTCGATCGCGCGACGTGCATAGTCTCGGCTGAGGTAGTTCTGTGGCCAGTATCGGCGGTCAAGGGTGAAATTGAGTACCGCTTCGGCGATGCCGATGGCGGTGCCCGGGTTCAAGGCACGTTGGGCGATGCCGCAGCCGGCCGCCAGCAATCGCTCCTCGATGTAGTCGTCGCTGCCATTGCTAAAGCCTTGCAGAATCGAGTTGTAGACATGCGGCGCAGGCTCCAGCAGCGCAATGATTGCTTTTGTGGCGTCGTCTCGCGTAGGGCGGTGAGAGGATGACAATGTCCAGCAGAGAGTGAGTGCCGCGAGATAGCGGGTCTCGTCGTTGGCATCGGAGCTGGCCTCCGACCAAGCCCAATCAATCAAACTGGGGAGATGACCAGCGAACTCGCCCTGGCAGTCACAAAAATATGACCAGGTTGTGTCCCGTTCAGGCAGACTAAGCTCGGCAAGTTGACGATGCAGCCACTCGGCATTAAGCGGATGGCCCGGCACGGTGGCGACCTGCAGCATGGCGGAGTTGGCGTCATCGGTGAAGTCCGAGTTGCGTTGTAGCTCCACGACGATCTCCGCAGTGCGATCATTGACCGCTTCGAGCTTCCGCCAACCAAGGCTGAACAGAAAGTCGGTATGAGCATACGGATGATACTCAGCGGTTGAGATCTGCAGTATGTCGACTAACTCGACGCCGAATACCTCGGGGAGGACCGCGGCTAGGGCCTGCATCACTCCCGCATTGGTGAACCATTGCTCGGCCAGCCGGCTCACTTCAGCCTTCGCCCCATCAAGACCTTCCGCCGTGATCAGCTTCGCCAAAGCAATGTCACCGAGCCGCTCGTATCCGAATCTGATGTACTCGGTGCCGTCGATTGAAAGGTTCGCTAGGACGGCCTCCTTCAGCAGGCCGTTGAGTAGACTCTGGCTCCATTTACGGTCCGGAAGTAGCGCTGACGTGATGCGGTCGACGTCCGCCCTGAGCAGCCTGCGTCCCTGGGCGTGCATGGCAGCGGTGATTTGCTCGACGGCGCGGCGGACGAGTGCGCTGGTGCGGTCATAGTCGCAGCGTTCCCCGGCGGAGAGCCGAATGTCCATCGCGTCGAGAAAGCTGTCGTAGATCCACGATGTTCCGATTCCTGTGCGAGGAAAGCGGCGCTTTCCGCTGGTTGTCAGCGCCGTGCAGAGGAGTTTGAGGAACAGCGGGTTGGTGAATTCGGGGTCCATCATCGGGAACGAGGGCCGCTCGATGCCATACCAGTCGAGGAACTGCCGAATTGCGTCGCGAGGAACCTCCTCGAATCCAGTGTGTTGAAACACAGGGAGCCGAGCCTGCAATATATCCGACAACGTGTCGGCGAGAAATTCGGTGCGACAGGAGAGGACGAGTCTGATGTGACGGTACTTGGCGACGTCGTTGAGGAAGCTGGACAAGTACCTGTTCCACAGCTGCCGGTCGGCTGGTTCGTTCAACCCGTCGATGACGATCAGGCCGATTTCGCCGATGGCCTGGCAGGCAGCGTCGAAGGTGGTCAGTAGCTGGCTTGCCGGGTTTTGAAATCCGATGATCCTACCCAGGTCGGCTTCGATGGGACCGTGTTCGAACTGCTCACCGAGCGCAATGATCGTTGGCAAGGCGTTCGCGGCACGCGTTTTGGCGAGGTCGCACAGCAGGTGAGTCTTCCCCGCGCCGCCCGTGCCGGTGACGAGGATCGCTGCTGCCTCGAAGCCGCGCCATGCACGACCGGCGCGCAGCTCGTTTAGCCCGGCAACCGCTGATCGAATCGCCGCGATCTGGCCGTAGAGGCTGCTCGCGTTGTCGGTGTAATAGCGATCCTTGAGGCAATGCTGCCGGAGCAGGTCCGAGACCCTCGCTGAGGGAGCCTCAATGGCCTCGATCGCTGGGGTGAAGTCGGGCAGCACCCCATGTGGTTGCCGGGCCTGCCTTGCGGCTTCGGTCACTAGCTCCTCGAGGCCATCGAAGCGCTCATTTAGCACCGCGATCGCGGGCTCGAACAAGTCTGGGCGTTCTACGGGCACCGACAGGCCATAGATGCCCCGGGCCTTGCGGAGGGCAGCCAGTGCGTTCCGAATATCATGTTCGAACGCAGGGGTGCGAGCCAGGCCGTCGAAGACGGCACTGATGGGTAGTTCCACGTTCAGCGCAGGGCTGTATCGGCCGCCTGCGTCGGCTTCGGCCCGAGCCGCAATCTCGCGGAATCGATCTTCCGTGAAGATGTCCAGATCGAACCAGTAGCGCAATCGCCCCGCTTGCGACGGCTGAAGCAAGCACTCGTTAAGTTGGGTCTCGCCGATGTATTCGAACGTCACCGCCCTGCCTGCCGATGCGCTGGCGGCTTCCCATCTCCTGACGTGCTCGTTCCATTTCGTCCATGCGCTCTTCGTCTTGGCAGTATCACCACCGGGCCGGTTGTACGGCAGGAGCACGTAGTATCGCTCAAGAGTGGGTTCGGTCGTCAGGACACGGCGAATCGACTTGTCGATCTGCGCGAGAGCGTCGTCGTCAAGCGTGAACAGGTACTTCGCCTGCCAGCCCCAGACCGCGCCACCAGGCAGTTCGCCTCGTCCTTCCCGTCCCCCGTCGGGGTTGCCAAACGTGGTAAACGTCGTGCTCGACGGCCACGTGACCAGACCGCCGTAAATCATTACTGAGGTTGAACTCGTGACGTCGTGAGTGGCTATGCCGGTGTGAGGGCCAGGCCGGTTCCCGCGAGGCAGCCATCAATGAGGTCGCTGCGGT
>NZ_JBFAOJ010000080.1:0-44668 GCF_040675205.1 Streptosporangium sp. NPDC049644
GTACTGCACCGGGGACGGTGTGGGAGAGTAGGTCGCCGCCGGACAATCTTTCATGTGGGCCCTCACCTTTCGGTGGGGGCCTTCGTGTTTTCCGGGGAGAGGTCCCGCCGGTCGGTGAGAACCCTTCTGTTCTGGTATCTCGCGATGGGAAAGGGTCACACCGGGCGGTGCGGCCCTTTTTTGCGTTGAGGGTACTCGTGTCCGGAACCTGACCGGGACGTCAGTAGGCTGGAGACGTGGACTATCGAGCGGTTGAACAAGCGATCATGCAGCGCGGAGTCGAGTGGAACTTCGAGCCCAGTCTCGACAGGATCGCCGCGCTTGTGGATCTGCTGGGTTCCCCGCAGCACTCCTATCCAGTCGTGCACGTGGCCGGTACGAACGGTAAGTCGAGCACGACCCGGATGATCGAGGCGCTGCTGCGCGAGCGCAATCTGCGTGTCGGCCGGTTCACCAGCCCGCATCTGGTCTCCATGCGCGAGCGCATCAGCGTGGACGGTGCTCCACTGAGTGAGGAGCGCTTCGTCGAGGTCTACGAGGACATCGCGCCCTACCTGGAGATGGTCGACGCTCAAGGGCGGCGGCTCTCCTTCTTCGAGACGCTCACCGCGATGGCGTTCGCGGCGTTCGCCGACGCCCCCGTGGACGTCGCGGTCATCGAGACGGGAATGGGCGGCATCACCGACGCCACCAACGTCGCGGACGGCACTGTGGCGGTCATCACGCCCATCTCCCTCGACCATGTCGACTACCTCGGGCCCGATGTCGAGACGATCGCGGGGGAGAAGGCCGGCATCATCAAGGCCGGGGCGACCGCCGTGCTCGCGCAGCAGGAGCTCCCCGCAGCCGCGGTGCTGATGCGGCAGGCGGCCGAGACGGGCGCCACCGTGGCACGCGAGGGGCTGGAGTTCGGAGTGCTGGGCCGGGAACTCGCCATCGGCGGGCAACTGCTCCGGCTCAAGGGCCTCAAGGGGACCTATGACGACATCCTGCTTCCTCTCTACGGTGCCCACCAGGCGAGCAACGCCGCCTGCGCCCTGGCCGCGGTCGAGGCACTGACCGGCGGGGACGAGCCTCTCGACACCGAGCTGGTGCGACAGGCGTTCCTGGGGGTGCGCTCGCCCGGCAGGCTGGAGGTGGTGCGCCGGGGCCCCACGGTCATCGTCGACGCCGCGCACAACCCGGCGGGGATGCGCGCCACTCTGGACGCGGTGCACGAGTCCTTCGACTTCGCGAAGCTCATCGGAGTGGTGGCGGTGTTCGAGGACAAGGACGTCGAGGGCATCCTGGAACTGCTGGAACCGATGATGGACGAGATCGTGGTGACCAGGAACTCCTCGCCAAGGTCCATGGACGTGGACGATCTCGCCGCGCTGGCCGAGGAGGTCTTCGGTCTCGACCGGGTGCACCAGGTCGAGCGGTTGGACAGTGCGATCGACAGGGCGATCGGCATGGTCGACGCTCTGGGAGAGTTCAGCGGTGCCGGGGTGTTGATCACAGGTTCCGTGGTCACCGCCGGTGACGCGCGGCTTCTGCTCAAGGCGGACGAGACGCAATGAGCGGTGGGTGCCGACGGCCGACGGCCGGGCGACTGAGGAGGAGCGAGAAATGATCACGGTCACTCCGGGCATGAGGCGCCTCTGCGCCAGTGTGCTCGGCATGGAGGCCATAGTCGTCGGGCTGTTCACGCCGGTGGCCATCAACACGCAGGGTGTCGAACCGGCTGTCGCGGCCACCGTCGGGCTGGGTCTGGCGCTCCTCTGTGTTCTGGTCATCGGCCTGCTCAGGCGGCCTTTCGCCTACATCGTGGGAAGCCTGATCCAGCTGCTCGCCATAGCCTCCGGCTTCATGGTCCCGACCATGTTCCTCCTCGGAGTGATCTTCGCCGCGCTGTGGATCACAGCGATATTCGTCGCTCGCCGTGTCGAGGGCGTGACTTCTCGCTAAAGTCGGCCAACATGGCCGTCCCTCCCATCCAGCCGACCCGGGCAGTGGGCGCCGGGCCCACGGGCCTGGTGCGCGCACTCCGTGTCTCGTTGATGCTCGACGTCGTCCTCGGACTGCTCGTCGCAGTAGTGCTGCCGCTGGCGATCGTCGCCATCCCCAACACCATCTCGGTGGTCGCCGCCCTCCTGCCGCCGGAAGTCTCGCAGATAGCGATGATCAGGGCGCATGGGCTGGCGCTCCCCGCGATGGTCCTGACCATGCCGGTGGCCGCGGTGCTCGTACGCCGGGTGCGGGCGGCCCCGATGGTGGTCGCGGGGCTGACCCTGCTCGCCTTCGCGGACGCCGCCGGCGGCTATGCGGGGTCCACGATGCTGGTGGGGGGCCTGCGGGTCCTGCACGGTGTCGGCGCGGGCCTGCTGGTCCCCGCCACCCTGATGGCCGTCTGGGGGCGCTCGTCGTTCCTGCGGGCACTGTGGGCGGCCGTGCTGGCGGCGAGTCTCCTGGCCGCACAGGCGCTCGCGCTCTGGCCCCTCGACCAGGTCGACTCCTGGCGCGTCACCCTGCAGCCGTACCCGATGCTCACCGGGGTGGCGCTCGCGCTGGCCGCGCTTTACCTCGTGCTGTGGCTGAAGGACGGTGGGAGCACCGCCGGTCCGGGCGCGGCCGTCGCGGCACGCGGGCGCACGCTGTGGGCGGTCGTGCCCGCCGCGGGCGTCGCGGCCCTCGCGCTGGGAAGCACGTTCGACTGGTCGGCGGGTCTTGTGATCCGCGCGGCCCTGGTGTCCGTCGCCGTGCTGCTCGCCCTGGCCTCCTCGGGGGCCTCACGGGGAGCCGTCGGCCGCGCGCCGGCCTACGCGATGGTCGCGGTCGGCGTGGTGGTCCTGCCCACCGCGGCCCAGGTCACCTATGTCGAACTCGGCGGGCTGGGAGGTCCTGGCCTGTCCGGCCTCTGGTCGGCCTTCGCGATCGCCACCCTGGTGGCCCTCCTCGCCGCCGCGCTGACGAACCGGCTGGGCGCGACGGCGATGCCCATGGTCACCGCCGGTGGACTGGTGGTGGTGGTCGCGGGCCTGTGTGCGGTGCGGCTGTTCCTGCCCGCTCCGGGCGGGCTCGCGCTGATCCTCCCGTTCACCCTGCTCGCGGGCGGCGCCTCGATGGCCATCACCGGCGCGTTGCGCTCCTGTGCCGAGGAGGCCGCGCTCCTGGCGCTGTCGTTGTTCTTCCCCGCGGTGCTGGCCGGATTCCTGCTGGGCAGCGGCGTCCAGGTCGCCCAGCTGCGGGAGGCCAAGTCTCCGCAGGCGCTGGTCGACGGGTTCGTGGACGCTCTGCACCTGTGGGCGCTGATCGGGGGCGGCCTGGTGCTGGTGGTGATCGTGCTCGCTGCCGTGCTGGCCCGACTCCTGCCGGGGAGTCCGGGGAGTCCGGGGAGCCCGCCGGATGCCGGTACGGTGGACACCTCACCCGTGGCGAGCCCCTCCTCCGGGCTGGTGCCCTCTCCCGCGGGGGAGATCGATCCCGCCGGCGGTGCATGGCGGGAGGCCGTCACGCGAGGACAGCCAGGGCCCACGGTGGTGCGGCCGCGCTCCGAGGCGGTGACCGGTTCCCACACGCCGGCCCGCTCGAAGCCGGAGGCCGGGCCGGAGCGAGGGTCCGTCGCCGCGGCCGGAGGAGGTACCGGAGCGGGCAAGGGCAACAGGTCCAGGCCTCGGCACGAGCCGGACCGCGTTCCCGAGCGGGACCCCGACGCGGAGCCGGAGCCGGAGAAGGTGGTCGCGCCGCCGGTGGTGGTGCCACCGCCCGCGCCCTCCCCGGAGGACGGCCCGGGAAGCGGTCCGGCCCTGCAGTGACTCCGCCGACCACGGGAAAGCGCGCGAAGGGCGGTAAACTTCGCGCGATTACCGCAGTCAGCGACCCATACGTGTTCGAAGGAGAACCTCAGTGTCCGAGCGCACCCTTGTCCTGATCAAGCCCGACGGTGTGGCGCGTGGTCTCATCGGCGACGTGATCGCCCGTGTCGAGCGCAAGGGCCTGAAGGTCGTGGCGCTGGAGCTGCGCACCCTGGACGTCGACACCGCCAAGACGCACTACGCCGAGCACTCCGAGCGGCCGTTCTTCGGTGAGCTGGTGGAGTTCATCACCTCCGGTCCGCTGGTCGCGCTGGTGCTGGAGGGACCGCGCGCCATCGAGGCCTTCCGCTCCCTCGCCGGCCTGACCGACCCGGTCAAGTCCGCTCCCGGCACCATCCGCGGCGACCACGCTCTGGAGATCGGCGAGAACGTCGTCCACGGCTCGGACTCCCCCGAGTCCGCCGCAAGGGAGATCAAGATCTTCTTCCCGGATCGCTTCTAGGCGCCCGCTTTTATCGTGTTTGTCGGGCCCCGCCGTCCAGAAGGACGGCGGGGCCCGACCTGTTTGGCTAACCCAAGATTTTGCTGCGGTAGGCCGGCTCATTGCGCTCAAGGGTGGGTGCGTCACGTTACGATTCGAGTGCGTTCCGTAGTTTTCGCCGACGACCTGACGGAAGGAGGCCAGCCTTCCTCATGGGCAGCAATCTTGCTTTTTTGGGCCGTGACATGGCAGTCGACCTCGGCACCGCGAACACCCTCGTGTACGTCAGAGGGCGCGGAATCGTGCTCAACGAGCCGTCCGTCGTAGCGATCAACAGCATCACCGGGAAGATCGTGGCCGTTGGCATCGAGGCCAAGCGGATGATAGGCCGTACTCCAAGCAATATCATCGCGATCCGTCCGCTTAAGGACGGTGTCATCGCCGACTTCGACGTCACCGAGCGCATGCTGCGCTACTTCATCCAGCGGGTGCACAAGCGCCGCCATTTCGCCAAGCCGCGCATCATCATCGCCGTGCCGAGTGGGATCACCGGGGTCGAGCAGCGGGCGGTCAAGGAGGCCGGATACCAGGCGGGCGCCCGCAGGGTCTACATCGTTGAGGAACCCATGGCCGCCGCGATCGGCGCCGGGCTCCCCGTGCACGAGCCCACCGGCAACATGGTGGTCGACATAGGCGGCGGCACCACCGAGGTGGCGATCATCTCGATGGGCGGCGTGGTGACCAGCCAGTCGATCAGAGTGGGCGGTGACGAGCTCGATCAGGCGATCATCGCCTTCGCGAAGAAGGAGTACTCGCTCATGCTCGGTGAGCGCACCTCCGAGGAGATCAAGATGGCCATCGGCTCCGCCTGCATGCTCCCGGAGGAGAGCCATGCCGAGATCAGGGGGCGTGACCTGGTCAGTGGCCTGCCGAAGACGATCGTGGTGTCGGCGGCCGAGATCCGCAAGGCCATCGAGGAACCGCTCAACGTGATCGTCGACGCGGTCAAGACCACACTTGACAAGTGCCCGCCGGAGCTATCCGGAGACCTCATGGACCGGGGAATCGCCCTCACCGGAGGCGGGGCGCTCCTCAAGGGCATGGACGAGCGGCTGAAGGCCGAGACCGGCATGCCGATCCACCTCGTCGACAACGCCCTCGACTCCGTGGCGCTTGGCACGGGCAAGTGCGTCGAGGACTTCGACGCCCTGCAGCAGGTCCTGGTTCCCGAGCCGCGGCACTGATGAAGGACACCCGCCGGGCACGGGTCAACCTGGGGCTGCTGTTGGCCGCCGCGCTCGTGCTCGTGACCATCGACCACCGTTCGGCCACGCAGTCCCCGTTCGGGCCGCTCCGCATGGTCGGCACGACATTGTTCGGCACCGCGGAGAGCGTGGGGTCGGGGATCGTGCGGCCGGTCGGCGAGTTCTTCGAGACGATGACCGGGGCTCCTTCCGCGCGTGGACGCATCGAGGAGTTGCTCGCGGAGAACCAGCGGCTCAAGCGGGACCTGGTGGCGCAGAGCCTCGACCGGGGGCGTTCGGAGGAACTGCGCAAGCTGCTCGGAGTCTCGGGTACCGGCGGATACAAGATCCTGCCCACCCAGGTGATCGCCCGGCGCGGGGCTCCCGGGTTCGAGGAGGCCGTCGAACTCGACGTGGGGCGCCTTGACGGGGTGCGCACCGAGATGACGGTGCTGAACGCCGACGGCCTGGTCGGCAGGGTGATCCACGTGGGCGCGTCCACCTCGACCGTGGTCCTGCTCAGCGACCCCGCCTCAGCGGCCGGAGCCCGGCTGGAGGGAAGCAACGAGATCGGAGTGGTGCACGGGGTGGGGGAGAACGGCCGCCTGGTCCGCTTCCGGCTGCTCGACTCGACCGCGCCCATCATCCCCGGCCACCGCATCGTGAGTTTCGGCTCCCAGCGCGGCGCCCCGTACGTGGCGGGGGTGCCGATCGGGGTGGTGGAGCGGGTGGAGGCCACGCCGGGTGAGCTGACCCGCATCGCGTACGCACGGCCGTACGCCGACCTCACCGCGCTGGACGTGGTCGGCGTGGTGGTGCAGGCGCCGCGCCGCGACCCGCGTGACGCGGTGCTCCCCTCCGGCCCGCGAAAGGCGGCGCCTCCCCGCTTCCAGCGAGAGGGGGTCTGACGGGATGGGGCGCAACGCGATCTTCGTGGCGCTGCTCCTGGGAATCATGATTTTCCAGGTGACCGTCGTCAACAGGCTGCCGCTGCCAGGGCAGGCCGCGCCGGATCTGGTGCTGCTCGCCGTGGTGGGGTACGCGCTGGCCCGCGGGGCAGCGGCGGGGGCGGCCATGGGTTTCGCCGCCGGGCTTCTCAGCGACGTGCTGCCACCGGCTGCGCACCTGTTCGGGCACCACGCGCTGGTGCTCTGCCTCGTCGGCTTCATCGCGGGACGCGCCGTGGAGAGCCATCCGGGGGCGGGGCCGCTCGCGGCGCTGGCCTGCGCGGTCGCCGGTCCGGTGATCGCGGTGGCGACCGGCGCTCTGCTGGGAGACCCGCGGACCGGTGTGTCCATGCTCACGACCGCGCTGCCGCAGGCGGTGCTCTACAACCTGCTCGCCGCGTCGCCGGTGGTGTGGGTGGTGCGAAGGCTCGTCTGCGGGCCGGAGCCGCGCCCCGTCCAGGTGCTCGGATACGTCATGCGGAGCCGCCTGTGAGGCATCTCGTGCTGGGGAACACGTGAGCGGCGGTGGGAGGAGCGGGCATGGGCCTGATGCGGGGGCGGCTGGTCATGGTGCAGTTGCTGGTGGTGTCGATGCTGGCGTTGCTCACCGTCCGGCTCTGGCAGGTGCAGGTGGTGCGCGGTCCGGAGTACGTGGTGGCCGCCACCGAGACGCGTACGCGCGATGTCGTCGTTCCCGCGGTACGCGGACAGATCCTTGACTCGACGGGCCGTCCGCTGGTCCGAAACCGGACCACGCTGGTGGTCTCGGTCGACCGCACCCGCCTGAACCGGATGGAGGGCAACGGCAAGGAGGTGCTCGAGAAGCTGGCCGCCGTGCTCGGCCGTCGCCCTGCCGAGCTGCGGGAGCGCATCAGGGCATGCGGGCCAGGGGTCGCCCGTCCCTGCTGGCCGGGCTCCCCGTACCAGCCGATCCCCATCGACGCGGATGTCACCACGCGCGAGGCCCTGCAGATCCTGGAACGGCAGGAGGAGTTCCCCGGGGTCACGGCCGAGGTGCAGGCGGTACGGGAGTATCCGAGCCGGAGTGCGGGAGCGCAGGCGCTCGGCTACCTGCAGCCGATCACGCAGGAGGAGCTGAACAGGCGCGACGGGCTCAGGGCGGCGTTCTCCGGGGTCGACCTGGTGGGCAGGGACGGCCTGGAGTCGGTCTACGACGTGTCGCTGCGGGGGACGCCGGGGATGCGGCGGGTGCAGGTCGACCGGCTTGGCAAGGTCATCGGGGTGGAGCAGCACGTGCCTCCGGTGCCGGGTGACACGCTCATCACCAGCATCGACTCCAGGGTGCAGGCCACGGCGGAGAAGGCGCTGGCCGAGGCGATGAAGGGCGCGCCCACGGCCGACGGCGCGGCGGCGGTGGTGCTGGACGTGAAGACGAGCAGGGTCATCGCCCTGGCCAGCGCGCCGACGTACGATCCGGCGATCTGGACCGGGGGAATCTCCGAGGTGCAGTACCAGCGCCTGCTGTCCGGCAAGGCGGGTAAGCCGTTGGTCTCCCGGGCCATCAAGGGCGAGTTCGCGCCTGGCTCGACGTTCAAGGTGTCGTCGGTGGCGGCGATGCTCAAGGACGGCTACCCGTTGCACGGTCAGTACGACTGTCCGGGGTCCTTCATGGTGGGCGACCGGCCGTTCAACAACTTCCGGGGTATCGGGCTGGGAACGCTCACCCTGCACATGGCGCTGGTGAAGTCCTGCGACACGATCTTCTACCGGGCGGCCTACGAGCAATGGCTGCGCGACGGCGGGCTCAATCCCAAGGGGAGGACCAAGGAACCGATGGCGGCCATGGCGCGCGCCTACGGTTTCGGCCGCCCCACCGGCATCGACCTGCCGGGTGAGTCGGCGGGACGGATCCCTGACCGGGCGTGGAAGAAGACGCTCTGGTCGGTGACCAAGGACACCAACTGCAAGCGGGCCAGGACCGGCTATCCGGAGGTGGCCAGAAGCAGCCCCAGCAGGGCCGCCTTCCTCAAACGGCTGGCGTACGAGAACTGCCTGGAGGGGTACCAGTGGCGGCCCGGTGACGCCGCCAACTTCTCCATCGGGCAGGGCGACGTGCTGGTGACGCCGCTGCAACTGGCGGCGGCCTACGCGGCGCTGGTCGGGGACGGCAGGCTGCGCAGCCCCCGACTGGGCTGGGCACTGGTGCGCCCCGACGGCACCAAGGTCAAGGAGATCGAGGTGCCGGTGGTGGGCAGGCTGCCGCTCTCATCGCGGGAACGGGCCTACATCAAGGGAGCGCTGAGCGAGGTCGCCTCCGACGGCACCGCGGCCGGGGCCTTTGTCGGGTTTCCCATGAACAAGGTCAAGGTCGGTGGAAAGACCGGCACCGCCGAGGTCTACGGCAAGGCCGACACGTCGTGGTTCGCCTCGTTCGCCCCGACGGACAAGCCGCAGTTCGTGATCGTCGCCATGGTCTCCCAGGGCGGGATGGGCGCCCAGACCGCGGCTCCGGCGGTGCGGAAGATCTACGAGGGCATCTTCGGATTCAAGCCCGACGGCAAGCAGGTCTCCCCGATCCTGCCGGGCGGGCGCCCGGTGAGAGCGCTTCCGGTGATCGCGAAAGACGGGACGGTGGCGCGATGAGGTCCGCTGTGCTGTCCGCGGTGCGGTCCGTGACGGCGTCGGCGGTGACATCCGCCAGGAGGGCGGCGTGAACCGGGTGGCGGCCGCGCCGCCGAGGGCGTCGCTGGCCGGCAGGACGGTGGCGGCGGTCGCCGCGGTGGGCCGCATGGACGGGTTGATGCTGGTCGCCGTAGCCGCCCTGGGGGTCATCGGCACGATGCTGGTCTGGTCTTCGACCAGGACCTGGGCGGCCGGCTCCACCGGACTGGTCAAGAAGCACATCCTCAACCTCGTCATCGGGGCCGTGCTGGCCGGTACGGCCGCGATGCTGGACCACCGGACGCTGAGGACCTTCGCGCCGCTGGTGTACGGCGTGACGCTGATCGGGCTGCTTCTGGTGATCACCCCTCTCGGCAGCACGGTTAACGGCGCACACTCGTGGATCATGCTGGGCGGTGGTTTCGCGTTCCAGCCCTCGGAGTTCGCCAAGCTCGGCCTGGTGCTGATGCTCGCCATGCTGCTGGCCCAGCCCGCTCGCGGCACCGACCGGCCGAGGAGTTTCGACGTCGTGATCGCGCTGGTGGTGGCCGTCTTCACCATGGGGTTGGTGATGCTCCAGCCCGACCTGGGAACCACGATGGTCATCGGGGTGATCACGGCCGGTGCGATCGTCGTGGCCGGCGCCCGCAAGCGCTGGATCGGCGGACTCACCCTCGGCGTGGTCGGCGCGGGGGTGGCCGTCTGGTTCCTCGACATCCTGGAGCCGTACCAGATCGCCCGGTTCACCGCGTTCCTCAACCCGGCCAGCGATCCACGCGGGGTCGGCTACAACAGCACCCAGTCGTTGATCGCGATCGGGTCGGGAGAGGTGTTCGGCAAGGGGCTGTTCGGGGGTGGTCAGACCACCGGCCGCTTCGTACCCGAGCAGCACACCGACTTCATCTTCACGGTGGCGGGGGAGGAGTTCGGCTTCCTCGGTTCGGTCACCGTGGTGGCACTGCTCGGGGTGATCCTGCTGCGGGGGGTGCGGATCGCGCGGGAGTGCGAGGACCGGTTCGGCACGCTGGCGGCCGGGTCGATCGTGTGCTGGCTGGCCTTCCAGTCGTTCGTCAACATCGGGATGACGGTCGGGATCATGCCGATCACCGGTCTTCCCCTGCCGTTCGTCTCCTACGGCGGCACCGCCACCTTCGCCAACATGATTGCTTTTGGGATACTTCAAGCGATTCACATGCGCCGGCAGTCCTTCTAGCACCGGCATGGGTGACTGCCTATGGCACTCTCTCCAGGCGGATATTCTTGATGCCATGTCTGTCGAGTCGCTGTTTCCCCGCCTGGAAGCGCTCCTGCCCAGAGTGCAGAAGCCGATCCAGTATGTCGGAGGTGAGCTCAACTCGGCCGTCAAGGACTGGGACGAGACGACGGTCCGCTGGGCGTTGATGTATCCGGACGCCTACGAGGTAGGTCTGCCCAACCAGGGCGTCCAGATTCTCTACGAGATCCTCAACGAGCTGCCGGAGACGCTGGCCGAGCGGACCTACGCGGTCTGGCCCGACCTGGAGGCGCTCATGCGCGCCGAGGGCGTACCTCAGTTCACGGTCGACGCGCATCGTCCGGTACGGGCGTTCGACGTGCTCGGTCTCTCCTTCTCGACCGAGCTCGGCTACACCAACATGCTGACCGCGCTGGATCTGGCGGGCATCCCGCTGGAGGCGTCGGAGCGGGGCGACGATGATCCGATCGTCCTGGCCGGCGGTCACGCGGCGTTCAATCCCGAACCGATCGCCGACTTCCTCGACGCCGCCGTGCTGGGCGACGGGGAGCAGATCGCCATCGCGATCACCGAGGTCATCCGCGAGTGGAAGGCCGAGGGCTCGCCCGGCGGGCGCGACGGGCTGCTGATGCGGCTGGCCGAGTCCGGCGGGGTCTACGTGCCGAAGTTCTATGACGTCGACTACCACCCCGACGGCCGTATCCAGCGCGTCGCACCCAACAGGTCGGGTGTGCCGTGGCGGATCCACAAGCACACGGTCATGGATCTGGACGAGTGGCCGTATCCGAAGAAGCCGCTGGTCCCGCTGGCCGAGACCGTGCACGAGCGGTTCAGTGTGGAGATCTTCCGCGGCTGCACCCGGGGTTGCCGGTTCTGCCAGGCCGGCATGATCACCCGCCCGGTGCGTGAGCGCTCGATCACCACGATCGGCGACATGGTCGAGGCGGGCGTGAAGGCGTCAGGTTTCAACGAGGTCGGCCTGCTGTCGCTCTCCTCGGCCGATCACTCCGAGATCGGTGAGGTCGCCAAGGGGCTGGCGGATCGTTACGAGGGCACCAACACCTCGCTCTCGCTGCCCTCGACCCGGGTCGACGCGTTCAACATCGACCTGGCCAACGAGTTCTCCCGCAACGGCCGACGCTCCGGTCTGACGTTCGCCCCCGAAGGCGGCTCCGAGCGGATGCGCAAGGTGATCAACAAGATGGTCACCGAGGAAGACCTGATCAGGACCGTCACCACCGCGTACACCCAGGGCTGGCGGCAGGTGAAGCTCTACTTCATGTGCGGCCTGCCCACCGAGGAGGACGTCGACGTCGAGGGCATCGCCGACCTGGCCAAGAAGGTGATCAAGGCCGGCCGGGAGGCCACCGGGTCGCGCGACGTCCGCTGCACGGTCTCCATCGGTGGCTTCGTTCCCAAGCCGCACACCCCGTTCCAGTGGGCCGGCCAGGCCGACCACGAGACGGTCGACCGCAGGCTCAGGGCGTTGAAGGAGGCCCTGCGCGGTGACAGGGAGTACGGCCGGGCGATCGGCCTGCGCTACCACGACGGCAAACCCTCGATCGTGGAGGGCCTGCTGTCGCGGGGCGACCGCCGGGTCGGGGAGGTCATCCGCGCGGTGTGGGCGGACGGCGGACGGTTCGACGGCTGGAGCGAGCACTTCTCCTACCAGCGCTGGATGGACGCCGCGGCCAAGGTCGGCGTCGACGTCGACTGGTACACCACCCGCGAGCGCGAGGAGAACGAGGTCCTGCCCTGGGACCACCTCGATGCCGGTCTCGACCGCGAATGGCTCTGGCAGGACTGGCAGGACGCGGTCAACGACGTCGAGGTCGAAGACTGCCGATGGACCCCGTGCTACGACTGCGGTGTCTGTCCCACGATGGGGACGGAGATCCAGATCGGGCCCACCGGGAAGAAGCTGCTGCCACTGACGGTTGTCTGAGGTAGGCGGTGCGTGAGCGCCGCCCACCCAGGAAACGACCACGACTTTGGAAGGACGACACCACCCTGAAACCCGCTCCCGACGGGCCGCCGCCCGCGCCAGTGGTGCAGCGCCTCCGTGTGCGCTACGCCAAGCGCGGCCGCCTGCGCTTCACCAGCCACCGCGACATCTCCCGGGCGCTTGAACGCGCGGTCCGGCGAGCCGACGTCCCGGTGGCGTTCAGCGCGGGCTTCTCGCCCCACCCGAAGATCTCCTACGTGGGAGGGGCCGCACCCACCGGGGTCGCCAGCGAGGCCGAATACCTCGAGATCAGCCTGACGCGCGAGTGTGACCCGGAGCGGCTGCGAGTCGCTCTGGACGCCTCGTTGCCTCCCGGTCTCGACGTACTCGACGTCGTGGTGGCCGGCCCCGCGAGTCTGGCCGACCAGATGGAGTGCTCGGCGTGGGAACTGCGGTTGCCCGGAGCCGATCTCGCCCTCGCCGGTGTCGCGGTTGAGAAATTCGTTGCCACCGATCACGTCGAGGTCGAACGCCTTACCAAGAAGGGGATGCGACGTTTCGACGCGCGGGAGGCGGTGCTGAGCCTCGCGGCATTTGAGGGCAAAGGGACAACAGCAGGTCAGGCGTCCAGTCGGCCATGTGTCATACTTCGCATGGTTGTACGGCACGCAACTCCTGCCGTTCGACCCGACGACGTTCTCACTGGACTGCGTCTTGTGGCTGACTTCGCGCCGCCGGTGCCCCCCGAGGTGACCAGGCTGGCGCAGGGCCCGCTGGACGTTCGCACCGGTGAGCCCGCTGATCCGTTCGGCCTGGACCGCGACATTACGCGCGGCGGCGAAGCGGAACCGGTGGGCAGGCACGTCGGCGGCGACATATAGGACTTGGCGCCGGGCTATGAGCCTGGCGGACAGTGAGAGACGAGAGCTCCCGCGCGGCGCGGAGACGTGCCCGGGAGCTGAACGGGAGAGCGCCCGCATGCTCGACAACGAGCCCAACGCCGGGGTCAACAGCCTCGGTGGGGATACGACAACAGAAGAGACGCGGCCACCGGCGCCCCGGCGCAGGGCTGCGAGCCGACCTGCGGGACCTCCGCCGGAGGTGCCGGATTCGGTTCCCGAGGTCGTGACGGCACCCGCGCCCCGGGCGGCGTCCGGCATCTCGCCGGAACCGTCGGAGGCCGGTGCGTCCGGGCCCGCGGCGGAGCCCGCGAAGGCCGCGGAACCCGCCGAGGCCGAGGAGGCGAAGGCGGCGGCGCCCAAGCGCGCCACCCGGCGCAAGGCCGCCGCGACGGACGGCACCGTCACCACCGCGCGGCGTAGTCGTGCGAAGAAGGTGACCGAACCGGTCGCCGAGCCTGTCGAGACGGCGGCCGCAGAGGCGGCGCCCGCCGCCGCTCAGGAGCCCGCGCCGCAGGAGGCGCCCGCCGCCCCTGTCAAGCGCACCCGTACGCGCAAGAAGGCGGTCGTGCGGGAGGAGCCGGCCGTGGCCGAGGAGGTCACCGGCGAGGCGCCCATGGCGGGAGCGGAGGAGACCGAGGCGGAGCTGCTGCTCGAACTGCCCGTTGACGAACCGCTCGACGACGAGCCGGCGGGTGAGGAAGTCGTCGAGGAACGGCGGCCGGGGCTGTTCGCCGACCCCTTCGGGCTGGTCGCCCAAGAACGTTCCGAGGTGCCCTCGGTGACCTTCCAGGCACCCGCGGCGGTGTTCCAGCCGCTGTTCCAGGCCCCCGACCCGCAGCGGGCCACGCAGCCCGCCGCCCGGCTCGCGCCGGTCCAGCCTCCCGCGCCGCAGCCGGAGCCCGAGCCCGTCGAGGCGAAGGCCGCCGAGATCGCCGAGGAGCCCGAGGACGAGGACACGGACGGAGACGAGGACGCCGGCGGCCGTCGGCGTCGGCGCCGCAGGGGCGGTCGGGGCCGTGGCAAGACGCGGGACCTCGACGAGAGCGAGGAGACCGAGGCCGAGCAGGACGAGGAGGACAGCCCCGAGGCCGAGCAGGACGAGGACTCGGAGAGCGGCAGCTCGCGCCGGCGTCGCCGCAGGCGGCGCAGGGGCGCCGACGAGGCGGGTGAGGTTCACGACGATCCGCCGAACACCGTGGTGCGCATCCGCGCGCCCCGCGCCGGGCGCAGCACCTCGGTGGACGAGGTGCAGAGCGTGCGAGGCTCGACCCGTCTGGAGGCCAAGAAGCAGCGCCGTCGCGAGGGGCGCGAGCTTGGCCGCAGGCGTCCGCCGATCATCACCGAGTCGGAGTTCCTGGCCCGCAGGGAGTCCGTCGAGCGCATGATGGTGGTCCGCCGTACCGGCGGGCGCACCCAGATCGCGGTACTGGAGGACGGGGTCCTCGTCGAGCACTACGTCAACCGCGAGGCGAGCCAGTCGTATGTGGGCAACGTCTATCTCGGCAAGGTGCAGAACGTCCTGCCGAGCATGGAGGCCGCCTTCGTCGACATCGGCAAGGGCCGTAACGCGGTGCTGTACGCCGGAGAGGTGAACTTCGACACCGCCGGGCTGGAAGGACAGCCCAAGCGGATCGAGGTGGCGCTGAAGTCGGGCCAGTCGGTGCTGGTGCAGGTCACCAAGGACCCGATGGGCCACAAGGGCGCCCGCCTGACGAGCCAGATCAGCCTGCCCGGGCGCTACCTGGTCTACGTGCCCGACGGCTCGATGACCGGGATCAGCCGCAAGCTCCCCGACAAGGAGCGCACCCGCCTCAAGAGCATCCTCAAGAAGGTCATGCCGGAGAACGCCGGGGTCATCGTCCGCACGGCCGCCGAAGGCGCGTCGGAGGACGAGCTGAGCCGTGACGTGGCCAGGCTGTCGGCGCAGTGGGAGAACATCCAGCGCAAGGCCAAGTCGGCCAGCGCGCCGGAGTTGCTCTCCTCCGAGCCGGACCTGACGGTCCGGGTGGTCCGAGACGTGTTCAACGAGGACTTCTCCTCGCTGGTCGTCGCGGGAGACGAGGTGTGGGAGACGGTCGACGAGTACGTCCGTTACGTCGCCCCGCACCTGGCCGACCGCCTCAGCAGGTGGGAGGAGGACGGCGACGTCTTCGCCGCCTACCGGATCGACGAGCAGATCGCCAAGGCGATGGAGCGCAAGGTCTGGCTGCCCAGCGGTGGCTCGCTGGTGATCGACCGGACCGAGGCCATGACCGTGGTCGACGTCAACACCGGCAAGTTCACCGGTCAGGGCGGCAACCTCGAGGAGACCGTCACCCGCAACAACCTGGAGGCGGCCGAGGAGATCGTCCGCCAGCTCAGGCTGCGCGACATCGGCGGCATCATCGTCATCGACTTCATCGACATGGTGCTGGAGAACAACCGGGACCTGGTGCTGAGGCGGCTGCTGGAGTGCCTGGCCCGCGACCGTACCAAGCACCAGGTCGCCGAGGTCACCTCCCTGGGCCTGGTCCAGATGACGCGTAAGCGGGTCGGTCAGGGCCTCCTGGAGGCGTTCTCCACGGTCTGCGAGTGCTGCAACGGCCGCGGCCTGCACGTCTCGACCGAGCCGGTCGAGGGCAAGCCGGAGCCGCGTGGTACGCAGGGCAAGATGGCGGTCGAGAAGGCCGTCGCGGAGAAGCTCGGCAAGGACGGTAGCCACGCTGTGGCGGCCGGTGACCAGTCGGGTCGTGATACGGTGACCGATGCGCTTGATGGCGTCCAGAACGAGGACGGTCAGGCAGCACAGGCTTCTGGCCGGGGGCGGAGACGCTCCCGCAAGGCCAGGCCGGCCGAGTAGGTCCTGTCCCGCAGATTTTGCCGTGGCGTGGGTCTGCCGGATGGTGTCTCGTAGGGCGGAAGAGGAGCTCATAGCGTGCTATGGGTGACGGATACCGTCGCGAGGCCCCGTCCGGGTGACCAAGGCAGGCAGAAGATCCAAGGAGCAGGTCCTGAGGTCGGCACCCCCGACGTTCCGCCCGGTTCGACCAGGACACCGTCAATCCGGTATTCTGGTGAACCGGTGCGCTCATGGCGCGCCCTGTTCGCGCGCCTACCCGGTACGTCATCAATGACCACAGCCGGATGCGGGGCGCAGCATCCAGCGAGCAAGCAGTCAGAAGAAGGGTTCCGCGGTGTACGCGATCGTTCGTTGCGGCGGCAGGCAGCAGAAGGTCTCCGTCGGTGACGTCCTTGAAGTGGACAAGGTCGCCGGCGAGGTCGGTTCCACGGTTTCGCTGCCGACGGTCCTCGTCGTCAACGACGGCGACGTGACCACCGAGGCGGGCAAGTTCACGGTTGCCGCCGAGATTCTCGGTGAGACCAAGGGTCCGAAGATCCGGATTCTGAAGTACAAGAACAAGTCGGGGTACAAGAAGCGCCAGGGTCACCGTCAGCGGTACACCCAGGTGAAGATCACCGGCATCGACCAGGCCTGAGTTTCGGGAGTTTTGCGAGATGGCACACAAGAAGGGCGCGTCGTCCACTCGGAACGGCCGCGACTCCAACGCCCAGCGGCTCGGTGTGAAGCGCTTCGGTGGTCAGCTGGTCAACGCCGGCGAGATCATCGTTCGTCAGCGTGGCACCCACTTCCACCCCGGCGACAACGTCGGCCGTGGCAGTGACGACACGCTGTTCGCGCTGGCCGCAGGCCACGTTCTGTTCGGTGTCAAGCGCGGGCGCCGCGCGGTGAGCATCGTTCCGGTCGCGGAGTAGATTCGCACCGACAGACGTTGAGGGCAGGGGTGGATCGCATTCGGCGGTCCACCCCTGTTCGCGTTTTCCGCAGAAGTTCCCGTAGATAGAGGTAGGAAAGTAGAGATGCCGGACTTTGTGGACCAGGTGGTCCTGCACATCAAGGCCGGTGACGGGGGAAACGGCTGCGCCTCTGTCCATCGGGAGAAGTTCAAGCCGCTGGGGGGCCCGGACGGGGGCAACGGCGGCCGCGGCGGCGACGTGATCCTGGAGGTGGACGCCAACACGGCGACGCTCCTGGAGTACCACCGCCGCCCGCACCGCAAGGCCGACAACGGCAAGCAGGGGCAGGGCTCCAACCGCGACGGCGCCAACGGTCCCGACATCGTCATCCCGGTACCGGACGGCACCGTGGTCAAGGACGCCGACACCGGTGAGGTCCTCATCGACCTGGTCGGCGCGGGCACCCGCTATGTGATCGCCGAGGGCGGGCACGGCGGGCTCGGCAACGCCGCGCTGGCCTCCACCAAGCGCAAAGCCCCCGGTTTCGCGCTGCTCGGCGAGCCCGGCGACGAGCTCGACGTGATGCTGGAGATGAAGAGCGTCGCCGACGTGGCGCTGGTCGGCTTCCCCAGCGCGGGCAAGTCCTCCCTCATCGCGGCCCTCTCCGCCGCCCGGCCGAAGATCGCCGACTACCCGTTCACCACGCTGGTCCCCAACCTCGGGGTGGTCACCGCGGGCGCGACCGTCTTCACGGTCGCGGACGTGCCCGGCCTGATCCCCGGCGCCTCACAGGGCAAGGGCCTGGGGCACGAGTTCCTGCGCCACGTCGAGCGCTGCAACACACTGGTGCACGTGATCGACTGCGCCACGATGGAGCCGGGCCGCGACCCCATCAGCGACTACGAGGCGATCGAGGCCGAGCTCGCGGCGTACGGCAAGCTGGAGGACCGGCCGCGCCTGGCGGTGCTCAACAAGTCCGACGTGCCCGACGCCCGCGACCTGGCCGACATCGTCGGGCCGATGCTCGAGGAGCGCGGGCTCCGGGTCTTCTCGATCTCCGCGGCCACCCACGAGGGGCTCAAGGAACTGACCTACGCCATGGGGGAGATGGTCGCAGCGGCCAGGGCCGCCGCCCCCGCCCCCGAGCCGACCCGGCTGGTCATCAGGCCCAAGCAGCACGGTGACACGGGATTCGTCGTCCGCCGGGTCGACGAGGACACCTTCCAGGTCACCGGGGCCAAGCCGGAGCGGTGGATCCGCCAGACCGACTTCACCAACGACGAGGCCGTGGGCTATCTGGCCGACCGGCTGGAGCGGCTGGGCGTCGAGGAGGAGCTGACCAAGGCCGGGGCGAAGGCCGGGGCCGAAGTGATCATCGGTTCCATGGAGAACGGCTACATCTTCGACTGGCAGCCGACGCTCAACGCCGAGGCCGTGCACCAGGGGCCGCGCGGGTCGGACAACCGGCTCGGTTAGTACGCCTTCCGCTGTTCTCTCAATGATCATTTTTGAAAGGTGCGTGTCGTGGACTCTGCGCGCGAACGGATCCGTAAGGCCTCACGCCTCGTCGTGAAGGTGGGTTCGTCCTCGCTCACCACTCCGCAGGGAATGATCGACGTCGACCGGGTGGACGCCCTGGTCGACGTGCTCGGCGCCCGGCGGAAGTCCGGTACCCAGATCGTGCTGGTCTCCTCGGGCGCGATCGCGGCGGGCCTCGGCCCGCTGGGCCTGGCGGCCAGGCCACGCGACCTCGCCACCCAGCAGGCCGCGGCCTCGGTCGGCCAGGGCGTGCTGGTGGCCCGCTACACCTCCTCCTTCGCCCGGTATGGTCTGCGGGTCGGTCAGGTGCTGCTGACCGCCGACGACATGATGCGCCGCTCGCACCACGTCAACGCCGAGCGCACGCTGGCACGCCTGCTCGAACTGGGTATCGTCCCGGTGGTCAACGAGAACGACACCGTGGCCACCGACGAGATCCGGTTCGGCGACAACGATCGCCTCGCGGCCCTGGTCGCCCACCTGACCAGGGCCGACGCGCTGGTGCTGCTCTCCGATGTGGACGCCCTCTACGACGACGACCCCCGCCGCCCCGGCGCCCGCCGGCTCACCGAGGTGCGCGGGCCCTCCGACCTCCTCGGGGTCGAACTCGGCAAGGGCGGCGCGGTCGGCACCGGTGGCATGATCACCAAGGTTCAGGCCGCCAAGATCGCCACAGGGGCGGGTGTTCCCGTGGTGCTGACCGCCGCCGCGCACGCGGCTCAGGCCCTCGCGGGAACCGATGTCGGCACCTACTTCCACCCGGAGGGCCGCCACCCGGGCACCCGCCTGCTCTGGCTGGCCCACGCCACCACCGGCCGAGGCCGGCTCCACCTGGACTCCGGCGCCGTCGAGGCCGTGGTGAGCCGCCGCAAGTCACTGCTTCCCGCGGGGGTCACGGCGGTCGAGGGCGACTTCGCGGCGGGCGACCCGGTCGATCTGTGCGAGCCGCGCGGCCAGGTGGTCGCGCGCGGCCTGGTCAACTTCGACGCGGGGGAGATCCCCGAGCTGCTCGGCCGTTCCACCAGGGAACTGGCGACGGCCCTGGGGCCCGAGTACGAGCGAGAGCTCATCCACCGTGACGACATCGTCATACTGGAATCCCACCACTAGTTCATTTGGGAGCGCGAGATGTCCGAGGACTTCCTGAAGGTAGCCCTGGCGGCTAAAGAGGCCGCCGCCGAGCTGGCCCCGCTGCCGAGGGCGCCGAAGGACGCCGCGCTCCGGGTGATCGCGGACGCGCTCGTGGCCGGGTCCGCCGAGATCGTCGCGGCCAACGCGCTCGACGTCGAGAGGGCCAGGGAGAGCGGGACCTCCGAATACATGATCGACCGTCTCAGCCTCGACGAGGCCAGGATCGAGGCGATCGCCGAGGCGGTCCGTCAGGTCGCCGACCTTCCCGACCCGGTGGGTGAGGTGATCCGGGGCAACACGCTGCCCAACGGACTGGAGTTGCGCCAGCTCCGGGTCCCGCTCGGGGTGATCGGCATCATCTACGAGGGCCGGCCCAATGTGACTGTGGACGCCGCGGCGCTCTGCCTCAAGAGCGGCAACGCCACCCTGCTGCGCGGCTCCTCCAGCGCGTACGAGTCCAACAAGGTCCTCGTCAGGATCATGCAGGAGGCGCTGGCGGACACCGAGGTGCCCGCGGGGGCCGTCCAGCTGGTTCCCGGGTCGACCCGTGACTCGGTCAAGCAGCTCATGCGGGCCCGCGGCCTGGTCGACGTGCTGATCCCGCGCGGCGGGGCCTCGCTGATCAATTCGGTGGTGGAGGAGTCCACGGTCCCGGTGATCGAGACCGGCGTGGGCAACTGTCACGTCTACGTCGACGCCGATGCGGACCTCGACCTGGCGATCCAGATCCTGATCAACGCCAAGGTCCAGCGCCCCTCGGTCTGCAACTCCGCGGAGACGCTCCTGGTGCACGCGGCCGTGGCGGACGCCTTCGTGCCGCGCGCGCTGGCCGCCCTGGCGGCGGAGGGCGTCACGGTGCACGGCGACGCCCGCGTCGCGGCGTACGGCGACGTGGTACCCGCCGAGGAGGAGGACTTCCGGATGGAGTACCTCTCGCTGGACATCGCGGCCGCCGTGGTCGACTCGCTGGAGGAGGCGGTCGCGCACATCAGGAAGTACGGCTCGGCCCACACCGACGCGATCGTCACGCGCTCGGTCAGCGCCTCCCGCAGGTTCGTCGCCCTGGTCGACTCCGCGGCCGTGGCGGTCAACGCCTCGACCCGGTTCACCGACGGCGCGGAGTTCGGCTTCGGCGCGGAGATCGGCATCTCCACCCAGAAGCTGCACGCACGCGGCCCCATGGGCCTGCCGGAGCTGACCTCGACCAAGTGGGTCTACACCGGCGAGGGGCACCTGCGCACCAGCGAGGGCACGGTCCTCGCCTCGGCCGAAGCCGGCCTGAGGTAGGGCGCGGGGCCGGTGAGTGTTCCCGACGCCGGGGAGCAACGGCATCGGGAACACCCTGCGAGCCGCACGGCACGGGTGTGGTCCACCGGGGTTCTCGTTCACTCTCCCCGGTCGTCGCCGAGCGTTATGGTGTGTCGCTCCATGTGATCACGGTCACTTGTGGTTTGACTGGACTTCATGGAAATCGTCGTTGCGTTCCTTTTCGTAGCTTTTGTCGTTTTTGCTGTGGACCGTTTGCTGCTGTTCATGGAGAGCCGCGGGCATGTCAACTGGCGTCGCACCCGGCGCCGCGACCTGTCGGCGGAACCTGCCGCGGAGCTCGACAGCCTGCTGGAAGACCCGGTCCGCGAGCCCACGCGCGGGCCCTGAGACGGCTCCGCCCGCGGTCTGGCCCGAGTCTGGCGAGGCGCACGAGGGGGCGCGCGTCCCGCCATACCGATCTTTCCGGGAGTCCGGCGTGCCATCGGGAAAACGTCACACTCGCCCGCTATGGTGTGGTCTCCTACGGCTGGACAGCAGGGAAGCGAGCAGGAGCGAGCGACCCGATAGGCGCAGCGGTCCCTGACCCATGTGGCCGACGCAGGAGGTCATATGGGTCGTCTCGGGCGGGTCGGTCCTTACACGTTGCTGGAGCGTCTCGGCCGGGGAGGCATGGGGGAGGTCTACCTCGCCGCCGGTCGCCGTGGAGACAACGTCGCGCTCAAGGTCCTCCACGACATGGTCGACACCGACTCCGAGGCCCGGATACGTCTGGAGCGGGAGGTACGTGCCCTTCGCCGGGTCGAGAGCCCCTACGTGGCCCGAGTCGTCGACGCCGACCTCAATGGTGACCGGCCCTACCTGGTCATGGAGCACATCGAGGGAGAGACCCTCCTGGAGCGGGTGCGGCGCGGCGGTCCCCTGGAGGGCGGCCTGCTCACCCTCGCGCAGGGGCTGGCCACCGCCCTGTCGATCATCCACGCGGCCGGGGTCGTCCACCGCGACCTCAAGCCCGCCAACGTGCTGGTCAACGAGGACGACGAGCCCGTCCTCATCGACTTCGGCATCGCCCACGTGCTGGACGCCACCAGACTCACCCTGACCGGCACCTTCCTCGGCACCCCCGGTTACGCAGCCCCCGAGCTGTTCGCCGACGAGCCCGTGGGCGAGCCCGCGGACGTGCACGCCTGGGCGGCCACCGTGGCCTTCGCCGCGACCGGCAGGCCCACCTTCGGCAGGGGCACGGTCGAGGCACAGATGTACGCGATCCTCAACGGTCAGGCCGATCTCGAGGGTGTCCCGGCGGCCCTGCTGCCCCTGATCCGCGCGGCCCTGCACCGCGAGCCGGCCAAGCGCCCCACCGCGGCCCTCCTCGCCGGCCGCCTCGGCCGCCTCGCCCGGGTGGCCTCGCCCGAGGCGGGAATCTCCCAGAAGGCGGCCGGCTCCGCAGGGAAGAAGCCCGGCGGGGCCAGGAAACAGGAGAGCCGTCCCAAGCCCCGAGCCAAGGGCGACGAACCCGCGAGGAGCGGCCGATCGGCCAGGGCGGAGACGGGCAAGGGAAGGCCGCCCGCCCCGGCGGCGGAAGGCTCGGCGGGATCCGCGAGGGCGGTACGCCCCCCTGCCGCCGCGGAGGGCACGTCACGCGCCGGACGGGCGGCGCTCGCCTCAGGTGAGGCGCCCCGTGCGGGGCGAGCGCTCTCCACGACGGCTGAGACGTCGCGGGGCGGGCGTCAGGCCCCCCCGGCCACCGAGGCGCCCAGCGGTGGACGTGCGGCTCTCACGGCGGGTGAGACGTCGCGGGGCGGGCGTTCCTCCGCCGCGGACGGCAGGGCGCCCCGACGCCGGGCGGGCAGGCGGTCCGGCGGCGCTGCCGGGGAGACTCAGGTCCCTGGCCGGGCGGGGCCGCTGCCCACGGGCAACGCGGCGTTGCTCCTGCTGGCGGTGCTGGCCGTGCCGTGCGTCGTGGCCACGGTCATCTGGCCGCCGGCCACCTTCGCCGTCACCGGCCTGTTCGCCGCGCTGGCCCGCGCGCTCTGGGGCGGGCACTGGCTGGTCAGGAAGCGCAAGTCGGCCAGGGTCCGGGTGGCCCTGCGGGTGCTGGGCTTCCCGGTGATCCTCGCCGTCTCACTGCTGACCGTCCTGGCCTGGCCGGGGCTGCCGGCGGCCGCCCTGGCGGGTCTCGCGCTCTGGCTGACCCTCGGTGGCTCGCTGCCATCGGAGTGGTGGCTGCACTCGGCCCCGGTCGCCGTCTCCGGCGTCGTGTTCGGCGTCGTCTGCGGCGGCCTCCTCGGCCGGGAGATCGAGCGGATCGGCGCCGAGCTCGTCGAGCTCCGCAAGGAGGGGCTGCGGGCGCTCGCGGTGCTGGGCGGCTTCGTCGCCCTGTGCTCGGCGGCCGTACGCGCGATCGCCCTCCTCGTGTAGGGGCGTCCTTTCGTCAGGGAGGCTCCGGCGCCGGGTGCCGCCCGGTGGTGGGGGTTCGCGTCGGCTCAGGTCCAACGAAAAAGGGCCCGGAGAGGGTCCGGGCCCTTTTGGTGGAGCTGTCGGTTAATTTCCATCGCGGCGGGAGAAGCGGTTGAAGATGCGCTCCCCGGCGTTGACGGCACCTTCCGCCACGTCGCGCAGGACACCGATGAACGGGTCCTGCGACTGCGACCAGGACTCGCGGTAGGAGCGGGCGGCAGCCCGGACCTCCTCGGAGATCTTCGCGTTGGAGTCGTCGGCGCGGCGGGGGTAGTCACCGGCGATGATCGTGTCGTACTCGCCGCCACGGCGCCACTTGTCGAGCTCGGCGACGCGGGAGACAGCGAACGGGTGAGTGGTGCCCAGCAGGTTGAGGACCTTGAGCAGGCCGTCGCGGACGTCGCCTGCGGTGTCGTACTCCCGTGCCTGGTCGAGGAAGGCCTCGATGTTCATCTCGTGCAGGCGCGAGCCGCCGGCGAGCTTCATCAGGGCACGCAGCGCCGCATCGGGGTCCTGACCGCAGAGCAGGCCGCCGCGGTCGGCGGAGAGCTCGGACTTGCGCTGCCACTCCTCCAGGCCGGCCACGATCGCGCGCAGGCCGATGTAGCCGAGCGGGATCCAGGCCACGCGCGCGGCCAGACGGGTCAGGATGTCGAGCATGGTGCGGTAGACGGCGTGGCCCGACAGGATGTGGGCGGTCTCGTGGCCGATGACGAAGCGCTGCTCCTCCGAATCCATCAGGTCCAGCAGGCCGGTCGTGACGACGATGAACGGGTCGTCGAAGCCGATCGCCTTCGCCTGCACCAGCGGGCTCTGCTGCACGTAGACCTCGGGAATGCGGTGAAGGTCGAGCGTGTAGGCCGCGTCGCGGCCCATGTCGTGCAGCGCTCGGAACTGCGTGTCACCGGTGCGTACGGCCGAGGCGAGGTAGATCAGGCGCAGGCGGCGCTCGCTGACCAGGCCGGACATCTGCTTGAGCACCGTGTCGAATCCGCTGAGCGATCGGAGGGCGACCAGCGCGGACCGGTCAGTGGGATGTTCGTAGGCGCGTGAGCTGATGCCGGGAAGCTGCACGCGGTTGCGATCCGGGGTGGTGGTCATGTCCGGCATGCTACGTCGGGTCTGCCTGCCACGCGCGGGGGGTGATTAAAAGCTCTGTACGGCTTGCGCGTATGGTCCGTTTCATGATGAACGCGCCTACCGGTCGGGGGAAGCGGCGCCTGGGCGTCATGGGCGGGACCTTTGATCCGATCCACCATGGTCACCTGGTCGCGGCCAGCGAGGTCGCCCACCACTTCGATCTCGACGAGGTGGTCTTCGTGCCCACGGGACGGCCCTGGCAGAAAGCCGACAGGACCGTCTCCGCCGCGGAGGACCGCTATCTCATGACGGTCATCGCGACCGCGTCCAACCCTCGCTTCTCGGTGAGTCGCGTCGACATCGACCGCCCAGGACCGACCTTCACCATCGACACACTCCGGGAGATCTCCTCTGCCTGGGGGCCCGACGTCGATCTCTACTTCATCACCGGCGCCGATGCCCTGGCCCAGATCCTGAGCTGGCGCGACGTCGACGAGCTGTTCACCATCGCGCACTTCGTGGGCGCCACCAGGCCCGGCCACGTCCTGCACGACCCCGGCCTTCCCGAGGGGAAGGTCAGCCTGGTGGAGATCCCGGCGCTGGCCATCTCGTCGTCGGAGTGCCGCGAGCGGGTGGCCGCCGGGGAGCCCATCTGGTACCTCGTGCCCGACGGCATCGTCCAGTACATCAACAAGCGCGGCCTCTACGACAGGGCGTCAGCTGAAGGGGGGCGTCCTTGGCGGGTGGGGCAGGGCAGGCCGGAAGAGATTCCGTGAATCGCGATGATCTGCAGAAAAGGCGCAAGTTAGAACGCGTTTCGCTATGATTCGAGAAGTTTGCGTGGGGCGGGTATCCACAGCTCAGCCGGCTTGATCGTCGAACGACCCGGGCACCCGCCCGTCCCATCCGAGATCGGCAGGCGCGGCCCCGACCGCGCGGTAAGCCCCCGATCAGACCGCCAATCCGTTTGCGGTACGGAATCGGGCGGCCCACGATAGGCGTTGTTCAAACGGTGGCTCTTCAACGAGCGCCGAATCGGGCACCCTGATAGGTGACAGCGCCGACTAGCAGGAGGACTGACCCACACCGTGACAGCAACCGACAGATCCATCCAGCTCGTCAGGCTCGCCGCCGAGGCGGCGGCGGACAAACTGGCCGATGACATCCTCGCCTATGACGTGAGCGACCAGCTCGTCATCACCGACGCGTTCGTGCTCTGCTCCGCCACCAACGACCGCCAGGTCCGGGCCATCGTCGACGAGATCGAGGATCGGCTGCGGATCGAGGCCGACGCCAAACCCGTCCGCCGCGAAGGCGAGCGCGAGGGCCGCTGGGTCCTGCTGGACTACATCGACATCGTCGTGCACGTCCAGCACGAGGAAGACCGCACCTTCTACGCGCTCGAACGCCTGTGGAAGGACTGCCCCTCCATCGCGCTGCCGGACAGCGTGACCCAGGTCGCCGCCCAGCGCGCCCGCGGGGCGGTAGCTGAGTGAGCCGTCGCGTCGTCTGTCTCAGACATGGTCAGACGCTGTGGAACGTCGAGCACCGCTTCCAGGGCCACAGCGACATCCCGCTTGACGAGACCGGGATCGCGCAGGCGACCCGTGCGGCCTCGCTGCTCGCCGCGCTCCGCCCGAGCATGATCGTCTCCTCCGACCTCCAGCGGGCCTTCGACACGGCCTCGGCGCTGGCCCGCGTCACCGGCCTGAACGTCATGGTCGACAAGGATCTGCGAGAGCGGGGCGGCGGGCAGTGGGAAGGGCTCACCCGGGAGGAGATCTCCGCGGGTTGGCCCAGGGAGTTCGCGGCCTGGGAGGCGCCGGGCGGCGAGGAGGTCGGCGACGTCGCCGACAGGGTGGCGTCGGCGGTACGCCGCTGGGCCGCGCAGGTCGACTCCGACGGCCTGCTCGTCGTCGCCTCCCACGGGGCGGCGATCCGGCTCGGCATCGCCAAGCTCATGAACCTGCCGCAGGAGCTCTGGCCCGCCCTGGGCGGCCTGGGAAACTGTTCGTGGTCGGTGCTGGAGGAGTCGCGCAAGGGCTGGCGCCTGCTGGAGCACAACGCCGGGACCCTCCCCGAGCCGGTCAGCAGCGACGACAACCCCGAGGTCACCCAGGAGTGACCTCGCCGGTGCGGCTTGCGCCCCGGTGGCGGGCGCGGGCCGGGTGGCCGTCGATTAGGTGAACATGTCGGTGTCCTTATATGCTTCCCAAGCGCCGCGACGAGAGCACTCGAAGCGGTGACCAGGGGCTATGGCGCAGCTGGTAGCGCGCCTCCATGGCATGGAGGAGGTCTGGGGTTCGAATCCCCATAGCTCCACCGCCAAACCGCCTCTGACCTGCACAAAAGTGCAGCTCAGAGGCGGTTTTCGGTTCTGGTCGCGGACCTCGGCGCGTCTTGCCGGGCCGGCCGCGCGCCCTCCGTCTGAACGTGAGGCCGGCCCGGTGAGACGCGCGGGGGATCACGGACGCGGGTGGCGTGCGCGATCCCTGCCGCGCTCCTTCATGATCGTGCAGCTGGAATGGCGAAGCAGCATGCTTTAACCGCTTTTAAGGTGTGCTTACGTGTGATCTAAGCAATGCCTGACTTTTCCGCTCCCCGATGGAATCGGTTTCTCGCCTCCATCGAGCGAGGCGGGCGATGGCCAAGCCCTGCCTGTTTCCCGCGCCGGAACCGCGAAAGGTAAGAGGAGCGCCTGTCACGCGAACACGACGACCTTCAACGGGCTGTTCAACGCGGCGTGTTCCCGCGGGACCAGCGGCCGCGGACCAGGCGCCGGGTGATGCGCGGGGGCCGGTCGTGCCGGTCGGTGCGGAACCAGAGCTGGACCCTGGCGCCGCCGAGGGAGGAGGCGTCGATCCGCAGCGTGCCGCCGGTGGACTCGGCGAGCCGGCGGGCGATGTCCAGGCCCAGCCCGGTGGATCCCGCGCCGCTGCTCCCGCGCCGCAGCGCCGCCTCCGGGTCGGGGATCCCGGGGCCGGCGTCGGCGATCAGCATGCCGACGGTGCCCGAGCCCTGGTGCAGGGTCACCGTGAACGCCGTGCCCTCGGGGGTGTGCCGGAAGATGTTGCCGAGCAGGGCGTCCAGTACGGCGCTGAGCTCTCCTGCCGCGACCGGGACCTGAGTGGGGGTCGAGGCGCCGATCCACTCCCAGGCGCGCTGCTGATCCTCGGCCAGGGCGGACCAGAAGGTCAGCCGCTCGCGCAGCACCTCGGCGGCGTCACAGTGGACGAGCTCCGGGGCCAGGGAGGGTTGCCTGGCCGCCGCGATGATCTGGTCCACCTCCGCTTCCAGGCGGCCCAGCGCGCTCCTGCTCTGTTCGGCCTCGGGCCCCAGATGGTCCAGGCTGAGCCGGAGCGCGGTGAGGGGTGTGCGCAGGCGGTGCGACAGGTCGGCGGCCATCTCCCGCTCGGCGGCCAGGAGCTGGACCACGCGGTCGGCCATGCTGTTGAACGCCTCGCCGGCCGCGACCAGCTCGGGTGGGCCCTCCGGTTCGATGCGGACGCTGAGATCTCCGGCGCCCAGCGCGCTCGCCGCCCTGCCCAGGCGTCGGGCCGAACGCACCACCCGGACGCCCAGCCGGTCGCCGACCAGCAGGGCGCCGGCGACGAGTACCGCCGCCACCCCGCTCAGCACGGCCCACGACGCGGCGACGCCCCGGGTGAGGTCCTCCGAGGGGATGAAGATCTCAATGACCACGGTCCGCCCGCCCTCCAGGGCGACCGGGCGCAGCAGGAGGTAGCCGGTGTCCATCTCCGCGGTGATGGCCCTGGTCAGCCGGGAGGCGGCGGCCACGGTCCCGGCGGGGGCCCTGACGGTGCCGGCCGAGCCGCCGTCGGGCAGGTGGACCGCGATCCGGTCCTGCGCGCCCGTGCTGAGCAGCGCGTGGGTGAGCCGGGTCTCCTCGACGGTGATGGCCAGCACCGGAACCAGAGCCGACGCCTGCCGTTCAGCCTCGGCCATGGCCCGGCCGTGGGCGATCTCCCTGACGATGAGCCCGAGCGGGATCAGGAAGGCCAGGGCGACCATCGAGGTCCCGGCGACGGTGAGCAGGGCCAGGGTCCGTCTCACGGCGGTGTGATCAACATGACCCCCACGCCGCGTACGGTGTGCAGGTAGCGGGGGGAGGACGCGCTCTCGCCGAGTTTGCGCCGCAGCCACGACAGGTGGACGTCGATCGTCTGGTCGTCGCCGTAGGACTGCTGCCACACCTCGGTGAGCAACTCCTTGCGGGAGACCACCCGGTCGGCGCGGGCGGCGAGGTAGGCGAGGAGGTCGAACTCGCGCCTGGTGAGGGTGAGAGGGGCGCCGTCCAGGTGGGCCTCGCGCCGGTTCAGGTCCACCGACAGCGCGCCGACGCACAGTAGCGGCGGCGGGGTCGCGCTCCGCGCCCGGCGCAACAAGGCGTCCAGGCGGGCGTTCAGGTGGTCGCCGGAGAACGGCTTCACCAGATAGTCGTCGGCCCCCGCCTGGAGCAGACGGACGATCTCCGCTTCGTTGTCCCTGGCCGTGGCGATGATGACAGGGACGCTGGATACGCTGCGGACCATCTTGAGAGCCTCCGCCCCGTCCAGGTCGGGTAGCCCGAGGTCGAGGACCACCGCGTCCGGGGGGTTCTGGGTGATCTCTCTCAGGGCGTCGAGAGCCCGCCCCGCGCTGCGCACGGCGTGCTGGCGCCTGCTGAGTTCCTGGATGATCGCGGATCGTACGTACTCGTCGTCTTCGACCACCAGAACTATCGCCATGTCATGTAACGGTAGTGAGTCAAGGGACATATGACGTAATAATCCGTGACATGCGGCAAACGCTGGGGTTCATAGCGGTGTGGTGCGGCGCCACCGTCCTGGCGATCTCGGTCGCCTGGTTCGGTGTCCGCGACGTGCTCCGTAGCGAGGTCTTCGAGGACGCGAGCATCGAGCCCCTCAACGCCGCCATCGGTCGTACCGGAGAATCGCGGCTCCCGGCGGGGGCGCCGACGGGGCCGCAGGTCATCGGCGTGCCGACGGCCTCCTCGGAATCCGTCCGTACCCCGGCGCCCCGTCTCATCCCGCCCACGCGGGACACCACCGGCTCGCAGCCGGCCCGTTCCCCGTCGAGGACGGCCGCGCCGGCGCGCACGCGGGACGCCGGACCCTCCCGGCCGACGCCGTCGCCCGCCATGCCCAAGCCGACGGCCACCAGGACCAGGTCGATCTCGACCGGGAACCTGCGCGTGGTGAACGTCAAGGGCGGTTCGGTCTCGTTCGCCATCGAGAACGGTGTGTGCCGCCTGATCGCCGCGGCCCCCAACGCGGGCTACGAGGCCAAGGTCGCCTCGGCCACCGGGTGGATCCGGGTCGACCTGGTCAAGGGAGAGCACGGCTCGGCGGTCTTCTGCATCGGTGGGGAGAGCCGTACGGACCTGTGGGAATACTAGGACTCGCCGATCTCGCGCAGTCGTGCGGCGGCCTCGGTGACGCGATCCTCGCCGAAGACCGCGATGCCGTGCAGTTCGAGCAGGGCCGAGGTGACTCCGTGGCCGGGGACGCGCCGGCCGGCGAAGGTGCCGTCGTAGACGGTCAGGCTGCCGCAGGAGGGGCTGCCCTCCTTCAGGATCGCCACCTTCACGTCGAAGGACCTGGCGGCGGCGAGCGCCGCCTGAGCACCGGCGAGGAAGGCGGCCGTGACGTCGGTGCCCCCGGCGGTCAGCACCCGGGCCGCCCCGGAGAGCACCGCCGCGCCCCCGGCACCGCCCTCGATCTCCGCGGCGGGGCGCGGGACGGGCAGGCCGCCCTCGACCTCCGGGCAGAACGGGACGAGCCTTCCCTGGCGCCGCCACGCGGCCAGCAGCGCGTCGCCGCTCGTCTTGGCGGACCCGTCGTAACGGACCTTCCGCCCCATCAGGCAGGCACTGACCAGGATCCTTTCCACGGTCTCAGAATAGGCGCCGTGAAGGAGGGGGCGAGGAGGGCGGGCAGTACCCTACTGCTCATGCTTTTCGATCCCCTGCGGTCTCGATGATCGGCCCGCTCGCGACCGGCCTGATCCTGTTCTCCCTGGCGATCGGCCTGGTCAGCCTCCTGACCACCATGCGGAACAGAGCGATGGGCACCGTGCTTCTCGTCGCGCTCGGGGTGCTGGAGGTCGGACTGCTGGTCCAGGCCGGGTTCGTGATCGCCGCGATGGTGCGGGGCGAGGGGCCGGCGAGCTCGGCCACCCTCATCGGCTACCTGGCGGGCAGCGTGGTGATCCCGCCGGCGGCGGCCTTCTGGGGGCTCGGCGAGCGCTCACGCTGGGGTCCCGCGGTGGTAGCGGTGGCGGGCTTCGCGATTCCCGGCATGGTCGGGCGGCTGCTCCAGGTCTGGCAGGGCATGCCGTGAGCGAGCCGGCGATCGGCAGCGGACCCGGCCGCGCGCTGGTGGCGGTCTACGGGGTGTTCGCCCTGGCCGCGGGGGCCCGCGCGGCGGTACAGATCGCGACGCGCCTGCAGGAGGCCCCGCTGGCGTACTGGCTGTCGGCGTTCGCCGCCGCCGTCTACATCGTGCTCACCGTCGCGCTGGCCAGGGGAGATCGGACCCTGGCGCTGGTCGCCTGCGGGATCGAGCTGGCCGGGGTGCTCATCGTCGGCACGCTCAGCATGGTCTATCCAGAGGCGTTCCCTCGTGCCACAGTCTGGTCGGGTTACGGGAGCGGATACCTCTTCATCCCGTTTGTGCTGCCAGTCCTGGGGCTTTACTGGCTTCTGCGGCGGCGCTAGTTAGGTCCGGCCCGTACCGGGCAGGTCTGCCTCCCGAACCGACCAAACCACAAGGGAGGCACGGTCATGAGTTCGATTGAACAGTCAGTCGACGTCAACGTACCGATCCGGACCGCGTACAACCAGTGGACCCAGTTCGAGAGCTTTCCCGAGTTCATGGAAGGCGTGGAGTCGATCAAGCAGCTCAGCGACACGCGTACCGCGTGGGTCGTCGAGATCGCGGGGGTCCGCCGGGAGTTCCAGGCGGAGATAACCGAGCAGCACCCCGACGAGCGGGTGGCCTGGAGATCGGTGGAGCGGCCGCACCAGGCCGGTGTGGTGACCTTCCACCACCTCGGTCCGGACACCACCCGGGTCACGCTCCAGATGGAGTACGACCCCGAGGGGTTCGTCGAGACCGTCGGCGACTGGTTGCAGATCGTCCGTCTGCGGGTCCGCGGTGACCTGGAGCGTTTCAAGGCCTTCATCGAGTCGCGCGGCGGCGAGACCGGCGCCTGGCGCGGGGATGTGCCGGGACCGCACGAGCACGGCGCCCGTGTCGGCGGCACCGGCACGACAGGTGGCTATGGCTCCGACGAGCCCGCACCTCCGCGCACCGTGGGCCAGGGTTACCCGCCGGAGTCCGCCCTTCCGCCTCCCGGCGGTGAACCGCTGCCTCCGGCCGGCCGCCGGCTCGGCGAGGAGCCGCCGCTCACCCCGGGGCCGCGCATCTGACGCTCGCGGGTCCGGGATGACCGCCTGATGTCCGTCCGCAGGGGGCGTACTACTGCGGTTCGCCCGGACCGCAGGCTCGCCCGGCGCGGCCCGAGGTGTCCGGCGCCCTGACCGTCCGGGTTCTCTGGCGTCGGCGCCGGGGACACGCCGGCGCGGGAGAGAGCCGGGTCACGCCCTGTAAAGGGATGCGTGGCCCGGCTTTCATGTTGTCAGCGATTTTCGATCACCTCCGCACCGGCGCGCCGGTCAGGAACAAACGGATGTTTCAGTCCTGTTAAAGTTGTGGTCAGCCAATCATCCTACGATTGGATGAAACCATTGAGGAGGACTGAAACCAGCATGAGCGTGCTAACCCATCAGACCAGGGGCCGCACCGGTGGAACGACAGGATCTCTCGCCTGGTTGCTCGTGCTGGGAATCGTTCTCGCGGCGCTGAACCTGCGCACCGCCGTCACGAGCGTCGGGCCGGTTCTCGACCAGATAACCTCCGGCCTCGGCATGACCACCCTCGGAGTCGGGCTGCTCACCACGCTCCCCGTGCTCATCTTCGCCTCGGTCGGAGCGTTGACCCCGGCGCTGGCCAGGAAGGTCGGCGAACACCGCCTCCTGCTTCTCTCCCTCATCGCCCTGGGCGCCGGCCTGCTCATCCGCTCGATGGTGGACTCGGCCGAGGTGTTCCTCTACAGCAGTGCCCTGGCGCTGTCGGGCGGAGCGGTGGGCAACGTGCTCATCCCCAGCCTGATCAAGCGCCACTTCCCCGGCAGGGCCGGGACCATGACCACCGTCTACACCACGGCCCTCGCGGTGGGCACGATGCTCGCGGCCGCCGCGACCGTGCCCATCCAGCAGGCCACCGACGGCAACTGGCACGTTGCCCTCGGAGTGTGGGGGGCGCTCGCCGCCGTCGCCGCCATTCCGTGGCTTGCGCTCGCGCGCAGTGAGCCGGAGCGGCGCGGCGCGAGCGAGGGAACGAGTGCTCGTGCCCTGCTCCGCAGCAGGCTGGCCTGGGCGGTCGCCGCCTACTTCGGCACCCAGAGCATGGTCGCCTACATCATGTTCGGCTTCCTGCCGAAGATCCTCATCGATGGTGGCTACAGCAGCGGGCAGGCGGGTCTGGTGCTGGGCGTCTTCACCGCGATCGGTATCCCGATCTCGCTCCTCGTGCCCTGGGCGGCGTCGAAGTTCTCCGACCAGCGGCCCGTGGTCGCCGCCTTCGTGGTCTTCTACGTCGCCGGTTTCCTCGGTCTCTGGCTCGCGCCCGTCGGCCTGGCGTGGCTCTTCGCGAGCCTGGTCGGCATCGGGATGGGCTCCTTCCCGCTCGCGCTCACCATGCTCGCCATGCGCACCCGCACCCCCGATGCGACAGCCGCGCTGTCGGCCTTCGGGCAGAGCACCGGATATCTCATCGCGGGCGCCGGGCCCCTGGTCATCGGCTTCGCGCACGAGTCGACCGGTGGCTGGACGCTGCCGTTCCTGCTGCTGCTCGGGGTGGTCGCGGTGCAGTTCGTGGCCGGCTGGTACGCCGGACGGCCGGGTTACCTGGAGGACGAGCGGGCTCTGACGCGCTGACCCTCCCTGGCCGGCGCGGCCTGTGCCCTCTCGGGGGCGGCACAGGCCGCGCCGGCGCGGTCGCGCCTCCTGGACCGCGTCTTCGACGTCGGTCACGCCGCCCGGGATCCGGTGGGCGACCCCGGCCGGCAGGTCGCGGTGTCCTTCGAAACGCTCAACGGCCATAGGGGCGTACACGTCACGGCCCTCCGGTGTGACATAGCCCGGTAAACGGCTGTTTACTGCCGCGCCTTACCATGCGAGAGCAGAAGCCGGCAGCGAAGGAGTGTGCAGTGACGGGAACGATCGTCGCCGAACCGGGTACCGCCCAGCAGGGCAGACATCTCTGGCTGACCCTGGTGGCGCTCTCCGCGGCGGGAATGGTCGTCTCCGTCCAGCAGACCGTGGTCATCCCGCTGCTGCCCCGGCTGATGGCCACCTTCGGCGTGTCGGTGGCCGAGGTCACCTGGGTCTTCACCGCCTCGCTGCTCGCCGCCGCGGTGGCCACGCCGCTGCTGTCACGCCTCGGCGACATGTACGGCAAGAAGCGGATGATCCTGTTCACGGTCGGCCTGCTCGTCCTGGGCTCGCTGGTCTGTGCCCTGTCCGGCTCCTTTCCCGTACTGATCGCCGGAAGGGCCCTGCAGGGCGCGTCGGCGGCGCTGGTGCCGCTGGCCATCGGCATGATCAAGGACACTTTCCCGTCCGACAGGGTCATGACGGCCATCGGGGTGGTCAGCGCCACCATGGGCGTCGGCGGCAGCCTCGGCATGATCGTCACCGGCCTGATCGCCGACCGCACCCCCAGCCACCACCCGGTCTTCTGGATCACCGCGGGTCTCGGCGTGATCGCGATCGTCCTCATCGTGCTGAGTGCCCCCGGTGGTGGAACCGGTGCCGGAGGCCGCCCCGACATCATCGGCGCGGCGCTGCTGTCCGCCTGGCTCGTCTGTCTGCTGCTGGCGATCTCCAAGGGCAACGACTGGGGCTGGGGTTCGGGGGCCGTCCTGTGGTTGTTCGCGGGCGCGGGCGGATTCGGTGCCGTCTGGGTCTTCAGCCAGCTGCGGCTCCGGGCGCCGATGGTACGGCTCCACCTGCTCGTCGGCCGCCGTTCCCTCCCGGCCAACCTCGCCTCGCTGCTCCTGGGCTTCGCCATGTTCGGCTCCTTCGCCCTGATCTCCAGTTTCATCCAGACACCCCCGTCCGCTGGGTATGGTTTCGGGGGATCTGTCCTCGACGTCGGTCTCTACGCCCTGCCCAGCACCGTGACCATGCTGTTCTCCTCCTTCATGGCCGGCCGTCTCTCTGCCTGGTTCGGCCCCGCCCACTCCCTCGCTCTCGGTGCGGGCCTGTGCGCGATCGGATTCGGCTGGTTCACCCTCTTCAACGACTCGGTGCTCCAGTTGGTCGGCGCCAACGCGGTGCAGGGGCTGGGCTTCGGCATCGCCTACGCGGCGCTGGGCGCGCTCGCCGTGCAGCACGTGCCCAGGGACCAGAGCGGCATCGCCAGCGGTATCAACTCCCTGGTCCGCTCCATCGGCGGCAGCCTCTCCGGCGCCGCGACCGCCGCACTCCTCACCTCCATCACCATCGCCGGCACCGCCATCCCGTCCCGGGACGCCTATGTGATCTCCTTCGGGATCATCACCGCGAGCGCCCTGGGGTCGGCGGCCATCGCGCTCGTGTCCGGAATGATGGCGCGAGGGGTGTCAGAAGTCGGTTAAGATTTCATCTGCATCGCAAGGGGCTATGGCGCAGCTGGTAGCGCGCCTCCATGGCATGGAGGAGGTCTGGGGTTCGAATCCCCATAGCTCCACTTCGGTGGCTGGGGTTCGCTGTTCGCAGACGGAGGTCTGCTTCCGGCGGGCCCCTTCGTCGTTCACACGGGGGGACGACCCCCGAGTCCCCCGGTGCGAGGGCTTCGCCCCCGCGCCCCCGGCCCCTTCGCTTCGCTCGGGGAAGTGCCGCGCGTTGTGCGGTCTCCGTATTGCTGGTGGGCCGCGGGCGTGGCTGGTATACGGGCCAGGCTCGCGGTAGGGCGAGAAGGCGAAGCCTGGTGATCGGTATCCGTGTTCAGCGATCGACGCTCCGCTGGTGGGGGGCGGGGTCAGTCGTCGGAGGCGACGACGACGGCCAGGGAGCCCTCGTTCCGGTCGATCAGCACGAGCTCGTGGAAGTCGCCGAGGATCCATCCCAGGTCGTCGTCGCGGGCCGCCTCGTCGAGGTCGCGGAGGCGGTAGAGGGAGGTGGCCGCGCGGATCAGCCGGTAGACCTCGCTCTCCAGGTCGTGGGCGACGGCCTCGGGAAGATCGGTGTACCTGTCGGCCCAGGTGCGGATCGTGGCGGAGGCGGTTTCCGCGTCGACGCCCTCGAAGGAGGCGGTCGAGAGCGCGTCGAGGCGGTAGGGGCCGTGCACCGACCCACCGTCCTTCCAGGAGTCGGGGCCCAGGTAGTCGTCCCGGTACAGCTGGTGCGAGAGCAGCGCGGTGAGCAGCGGTTCGTCGTCCTGTCCGGGGACGATACGGAAGTGCTTCACGTCCACCCAGCGGTAGGTCCTGTCCTTGAAGTTGACCAGGGTGGTCGAGGTGAACGCCAGTTGCTCCATGGTTGTGACGATAGTGACTTCCGGGACCGGTTGATCACCGATTGACCGAACCGGACGAGCAGCCGGGAAACGAGGAAACCAGGTGCGAGCTGGGGGTGCGCGACGTTTGCCGCTCCGGTGCGAGGGCAGCCGTCAGCGTATCCGGCAGGGTGCTACAGGAGGTCAGATGCTGCCCCGGAAGCAGAAGGTCGGCACGGTCGCGGTAATCGCGCACCAGCGGAAGTCATTCGGCGGAGGGCTGGACGAGCTGCGCAGGCTCCTCGCCGACGAGGGAGTCGGCGAGCTGCTCTGGTACGAGGTGCCCAAGAGCAAGAAGGCGCCGAAGAATGCGCGGAAGGCGCTGAAGGAGGGCGCCGACCTGATCCTGGTGTGGGGCGGTGACGGCATGGTGCAGCGCTGCGTGGACGCGATCGCGGGCTCGGGCGTCACGGTCGGCATCCTCCCCGCGGGAACGGGCAACCTCTTCGCGCAGAACCTGGGCATCCCCGAGGACCTGCCCAAGGCCGTGCACGTCGCGTTCCACGGTGAGAACCGGAAGCTGGACCTGGGGAAGGTCAACGGGGAGCACTTCGCCGTCATGGCCGGGGTCGGTTTCGACGCGGCGATGATGGAGGAGGCCGACCGGGGGCTGAAGGACCGCCTGGGACGTGCGGCGTACGTCTGGACGGGCCTGCGTCACGTGCGCGGGGAGCTCGTGCCGATGGAGGTCAGGATCGACGGGGTGACGTGGTTCGAGGGCGAGGCCAGCTGTCTGCTGCTGGGCAACGTCGGCACCATCACCGGCGGCATCGAGGCGTTCGACGACGCGCGTCCCGACGACGGATGGCTGGAGATCGGCGTGACCACCGCGAACGGGCCGATCCAGTGGGCCCGCGTGCTCGGCCGGATGAGCGCGGGGCGGTCCGAGGATTCGCCGTTCGTCCGGATGACCCGGGCTCGCAAGATCACCGCCAGGTTCGGCTCCCCGATGACCTACGAGCTGGACGGTGGCGCCAAGGGGGCCGTCACCAAGCTCAAGGCCAAGGTCGTGCCCGGTGGCGTCACCATCCGCGTCCCCGAGTCCACCGGTTCCGAACAGCTGTGATCCCCGATCCCGGTCACCGTGGACCAAGGATCGGGGACGGGCGTCAGGTTGCCGCCGATTCTCCCTTTTAGTCAACATTCATAACAAATGCAGATTCGATATGGTTTGTCGACTAAATCGCTTGATGGAAAAGAGCGGCAATGACCAGTAGTCATTGGACGGAGGTCGACGGCCCCGGCCGCCCCGGGCGGGTCCGTTCCGGTGTTCGCTCGTATGCCACCCGAACCCGGTTGCGGGCGAGGTCCGAGGGTCCGGCGGGGATCGTGTACGAGCTGTGATCGAACTGAACGTATCGATCGAGATAGCGTGTCCGGCGGTCGAGATATGGCAGATCATCGCCGACTTCGGCCAGGATCCCCGATGGCGCGCGGGCGTGACCACCATGGCGCCGGACCCGCCGGGCCTCGTCGTCCCGGGCACCACCACGGACGAATTCATCACTTTCAGGGGCCGTGTCCACTACACCGGCAGCGTGGTCACCTCGGTGACTCCCGGGAGGGAGTTCGCCTGGCGGACGATCTCGGGGATCGACGCCGAGGGCGGCAGGTCGGTCGTGCCGCTGGGCGGCGACCGCTGCCTGGTGACCGTTCGCCTCAGAGTCAGGTTCCGCGGCCTGCGGCGCCTGTATGCCCCCTTTCTCGGACACGCGCTCAAACACAGGCTCCAGCAGGATGTCCGCCGCCTCAGCGATCTGGTCATCGCGCGCGCGTGACCGTCATCTGCAATTCGGTCACCCAGTTGTCAGGGTCGTCGGGTGGGCAGTCGATGGAGACCTCCCGCGCGAGCCCGACGCCCCGGTAGCCGTGCTCGTCGATCCAGTGGGCCAGCGTCTGGAACGTCGGGCCCGTCTGCTCCATCGAGCCACGGTGAATGATCGTGGCGGCCGACTCGATCTCCGGCAGGTCCACGATCGCGAAGTCGTGGTCGCCGCCCGCCTCCGCGGAGACCTCCACACCGGCGTGCACGGTCACCCGGCCGTCGGCCTCCGGCTCGTAGCGGGCGATGCCGTAACCGGTGATCCTCACTCCGGCGGTCTCGACCCTGCGGCACAGGTCGTCGAAGAGCGGCTGGATGACGGGGCCGATGTCCTCGGCGTCGTAGCTCGCCGCGACGGCGGTGAGCTCCGCCACGCGGGTCGCGGGGATCGGCTTGAGCAGAACCTCTTCGGGGTGCATGTGACCTTCCTTGACGATTGTCGTGAGTCTTACCTCAACCCGGATCAGCCGTGCCGCGTCCGCCGCGATCCGCTCCTCCAGCTCCGCGCGGCGCAACCGCAGCATCCCTTGAAGCTCCGCGGCGTCGACCCGCTCGTCCAGGATCGAACCGACCTGGTGCAGGGTGAAGCCGAGATCCTTCAGGGCGACGACGCGGTTGAGCCGCGACAGCTGGCCGGCCCGGTAGAAGCGGTGACCGGCCGGGTCGACATGGGCGGGCTGAAGTAGGCCGATCGCGTCGTAGTGGCGCAACATGCGCACCGACACGCGGCCGAGCTGGGCGAACTCTCCTATGCTGAACATGGTGCCTTCAGGTATAGGGGCTGACACCGTGTCAGCCGCAACCCCGGATCCCCCCGCGGATAACCGGTTGTCCGGCTCTTCCCACCTGGGAAACATGGTGGTCATGTCACTGCGTTTTCACGAGATCGCCGAGGGCGGTCACCGCATCCTCAACCCGTTCACGAACGACAAGCTGGCGCTGCTCGGCGAGGTCGCCAGGCTCCGGCGGGGAACCCGCCTGCTCGACCTGTGCTGCGGCAAGGCGGAGATGCTCTGCCAGTGGTCTCTCGCCCACGGGATCGAGGGGGTCGGGGTGGACATCAGCGACGTCTTCCTCGACGCGGCGCGTGCCAGGGCCGGGGAGCTCGGGGTGGCCGATCGCGTACGCCTGGTGAAGGGCGACGCCGGAGCCTACCCGGCGGAGCCGGGGACGTTCGACGTCGTGTCCTGTCTGGGGGCGACCTGGATCGGCAACGGGCTGGAGGGGACGGTCAAGCTGATGCTTCCCTCGCTGAAGGAGGACGGGATCCTGCTCGTCGGTGAGCCGTACTGGAACTCCGAGCCGCCCGCGGCGGCATACGAGTCGTTCGGGTTCGGACCGGACGACTTCACCTCGCTGGCGGGGACCTTCGACAGGTTCGAGGCGGCGGGGGTCGAGGTGCTGGAGATGGTCCTCGCCGACCAGGACAGCTGGGACCGTTACGTGGCGAGCCAGTGGTGGACGCTGAGCGACTGGCTGCGTGACAACCCCGACGATCCCGACGTCGAGGGGGTGCGCGGCTTCCTGGAGCGCTGCCGCCGCTCGCATGTCGAGTACGGCAGGCGACACCTGGGCTGGGGTGTCTTCGTGCTGCGCCGTCATTGACGGCTACTGACGGGTAGGAATAGGTTCCCAGAGACCGGCTGGTCGGTTCGAGGGAGCTTGCATGCGGGTGCGGGACAAGGTCGTGGTGGTGACCGGGGCCGCGAGCGGGATCGGCCGGGCGATGGTCCGCAGGTTCGCCGCGGAGGGTGCGGCCGGCGTGGTCGTGGCCGACATCGACGCGGTGGGTGCGACCGCGGTGGCCAGGGAGATCGGTGACCGGGCGGTCGCGGTACGGGCCGATGTGTCGGTCGAGGAGGACGTACGCGGCCTGGTCACCACCGCCGAGAGTGCCTTCGGCCCGGTCGGCCTGTTCTGTTCCAACGCCGGCGTCACCACCGGCCGCGGGCTCGACGCCACGAGCCCGGACTGGACCCGGACGATCGCGGTGAACGTCCTCGCCCACGTCTACGCGGCGCGCGCGGTCGTGCCCGGGATGGTCGAGCGCGGTGAGGGCTATCTGCTCAACACCTGTTCGGCGGCCGGGCTGGTGAGCTGCCCCGGAGACGCCCCCTACGCCGTGACCAAGTCGGTGGCGATCTCCTTCGCCGAGTGGGTGTCCATCCACTACGCGACCAGGGGTGTCAGGGTCAGCGTGCTCTGCCCGCAGAGCGTGCGCACCGCCATGTTCGAGCGTGGCGTCGCCGCGGACCATCTCAGCGCGAGGGCGGCGGGCGCGTCGGGACCCGTCCTCGACCCCGAGGCCGTGGCCGACGTGGTGGTCGAGGGCCTCGCCGCCGAGCGGTTCCATATCTTCCCGCATCCCGAGGTCGCCGGTTTCGTCCGGCGCAAGGCAGAAGACCCCGACCGCTGGCTGACCGGAATGGCGTATTTCGTCGACTCGTTGCGGACGTGATCGCCGACGTCCGGCCTGACCGTCCGGGTCGGCTCAGCTCCTGGCGGCCGGATCGCCGACCTGGCCGATGAACAGCGGGGTCAGCGTCGGCCGATGGACGATCACGAAGGCGAACGGGTGGTCGGCGCGGACCTCGGCCTCGGGCGGGGCAGGGGCCGACACGGTGAAGGCGAGGCCGGTGACGGCGGCGGCCTCGGTGCCCCACTCGTTCACCGTGATGTCGGCGCGGTGGACGGCCTGCTCAAGAGAGGCGCCGTCGGTGATGCCCGAATAGTCGGTCCCCCGCAGTCCCAGCTCCCCGAGCGGCTCCGCCAGGTCCAGGCTCGTGGAGAAGTCCCAGCGTGGCATGGCGAGCCGCACCGGCCGTTCCCTGAGCTCGGCGGCCACCCGTGCCATCACGGCGGGGGAGAGCAGATCGCCGGGAGAACCGCCCGCTCGCGGTACGAGAACCCACATGGCCAGGTCACCGCCGGCGTACCGCAACTCCACGGCCTGCCAGCCGGGCCCCGCCGCGTACGGGAGGCCGCCGTCGCGGCGCATCAGGGCCGTACGCACGGTCGTGCCGTCCGCACGGGTGAAGGAGACGCCTTCCTCGGCCGGTTCGGTGAACGGCGTCGTCCACTCGGCCCTGAGGTAGCCGGCGTTGGCGATGACCAGCCTGGTCTGTGGGCTCAGCTTGTCGAACACCTTCCTGATCCGCCCGGCTGTCCGCTCCTCGGCCCAGGCGTCGATGACCTTGGCGCCATCCCCGGTGAAGTCCACCTGGTGCACACCCACGCCGTACTGTGCCGCGAGCGTGCGCAGGAACTCCGCCCTGACGCTCAATCCTTCCTGGGCGAACAGCGCATTGGCCATGCTCACGATCGCAGGGGCGGGGGCGTCTTGGGCATTCCGCTCCGCGTCCGGGACGGGAGGGGGCGGCGGGTCCTCGGTCGTGATGATCTGCCTGGTGAGCGCGTTGAGCGAGGCATGTGGTCCCGCGGAGGGGAAGCCGAAGACCGTGTCGAGCTCGTTGGCGGTGTCCGCGGCGGCCCCCGCCCTCGCCATGCCGAAGGCGTAACCGATGCTCAAGGGTGACAGGACGGCGTTGCCCCCCGGGCTCGTGGTCGCGGTGAACAGGGCATGTCCGAAGGACGTCAGACCACGCACGGTCTCCGCGACCGGAGGGTTGTCCGGGACCTCCCGCCGCACCCCCTCAGCAGTGATCACGTTGGGCTCGGCGATGGCGCACGATGACAGGACGGCGACGGCCAGCAGGGCGGGAAACAGTCGGCGCATGCCTCTAGAACGCATGCCGCCGCACGGCGGTTCACCTTCGGCGTGGCGGGTGACGTCAGGTGAGTGCGGCGAAGACGCCCGCCCCGATGAGGGCGACGGCCCAGGCGAGGTCGAGGTTGAACCACGCCCTGCGGAGTACCGCCACCCCCAGCCGTTCGTAGACGACCAGCGCCAGGACAGTGGTCGTCACCAGCATGGCCAGCGTGTGCGCCCCGGTCGCCAGCAGGCTCTGCGAGGCCAGCGCGGTGGCGTCATGGCCGCCATGCCCGCCATGTCCCTCATGCCCGCCGCGCAGGGTGACCGGGAGCACCATCAGGCCCGCTCCGTGAGCGGTGGCCATCAGGAACGACCAGCCGGCCAACTGCCACCTCGTCACCCTCATGCCGACCCAACGGGGATGGCGCCGTCTGAGCAGCCGCCAGAGGCCGAAGGCGCACACCACGGCCGCCACACCGTACGAGACCGCTTTCGGCGGGGCGGCGAGCCGTGCCGCGGACACCAGCCCGAGCGTGATCAGCACCGAGCCCGCGTGGCCGAACACGATGGGCGGCAGCGCTCGTAGGACTCCGTCGCGCGAGCGCTCCTGCAGGCCGAGCGCGACCGCGAAGAGCCAGCCCATGGCGGGGTTCAGGCCGTGGAAGGCGCCGAGCCCGGCCAGGACGAGCAGGGACGTCAGATCCATCGAGCGGGCCTTCAGGGGAAGCAGTAGGAGTCGGAGGAGGAGTCGCCGCCCTGCAGGCGGATCTGGTGCGCACGGCGGCCGTCGGCGGCGAAGTCGACGAAGAAGCCGGGGTCGAGTGCGATCGAACCGTCGTCGGCGATGTCCACCTTCGCCATCCAGCTGGAGATGCCGTCGGGGTAGAAGACGTCGTCCCAGGACCGGTAGAGCGAGTTGGTGAAGTAGACCCGCCGCCCGTCCCTGCTGGCCTCGACCATCTGCGGCCCCCCGTTCAGCGCCCGGTCAGGGGCGGCAGGGTGGGCGTCGCGCCGGACGATCCCGCCGATTCGGACAGAGCCGGTCTCGCGCGGCGCGAACGGGTCGGAGACGTCGTACGCCTTGAGCTCGCCGGTGCCCCAGGCCGAGACGAGCAGGATCCGGTCGTCGAGGGTCAGAGAGATGTCACTGACCAGCGGCGGTACCGCGCCGAACTGCTTGAGTGGTTCGGGCAGCAGGTCGGGGTCGGCGGGCTCGGCTGGAATTGTGATCGTCTTGCGGGCCTTCCAGAGACCGTCCTCCAGGTACCAGGTGAAGATGTTGGCCGACAGGTCCTCGACGTTGATCACCGTGTTGACGAAGCCGTGGGTCTTGGTCGGGTCGTGGGCAGGCCGGAGCTCCAGGGCCATCTGATGCTGGTCACCCAGGTCGATCTCCTGGAGATGCCTGCGCCTGGCCAGGTCCCAGACGTGCAGTCGGTGACCGTACCGCCGGCCGACCAGCAGCTCCAGCGAAGGGCCCGGCTCGATCTGGTTGGGCGTCCCCCACTCGCTGGTGATCATCGTGTCGTGCCCGAGATGCCACCAGAAGTCGTAGTGCAGCCGCTGTGGCCCCCGGTCGGACTCCCAGCGGCCTTTTGGCTCGAAGGTGTCGTGGTCGAGAGTGAACACCCCGCCGGGCGCGTCGCCGTTCACGTTGCCGAGCGCGCTGACATAGATGGCGTCCGTGCCGCAGTGGACGGTGTGCGGGCGGCTGTAGCCGGTCTTCTTGAAGACCGTCTCCGGTTCGATCGTCTTGACGAGCTTGGGATGCCGGGGATCGTCCTTGACGTCGAAGATGTAGATCCGGCTGGACCTCAGGCCGGGGAGGACCAGGTAGCGCCTTTCCACGTGCGGGTGCGGCGCGTACGGGCACAAGGCCGCGCTGCACACGTTCCAGCCGAAGTGATGGAGCTCGTCGCCGGGGACGGACATGTCGTGCACATCGGTGATCGTTCCGTCCGAGAGGTCGATCGTGGCGAGCCCATCGGGCCGGCCGTCGCTGGCCGGGTCGAGGAGGGCGACGTAGGCGAGCTCCTCCGGAGGGGCCAGCATGGCCTCGCGGGCGGACGGGTAGAAGGTGGGGTCAGGCTGGATGAGCGGCACAGTGAACTCCTGGACTCGTAGCCGGAACCAATATCCAACTAATCTTGTAGGAAAACTTCCCGCTGTCCAGGGGGGCATATCGCGTAATCGGAGCGGAAGGCCGCGACGCCCGGCGGTGTCGATTCGCTGTCCTACGGAAGTGGAGACGCCCCGCGGGCGTGAGGACTTCCGGTAGGGGGCGGACAGGCGGAGAGGTACGGAGCGTCATCGCCCCGTACCTCTCCGTCTGTCGGTTCTATCTGTCAGTCGACGGCCACCTGTCCTGCGCAACCGTTCCCGAAGGCCACTTCCTTGGTCCTAGAGACCTTCGGAGCGAACCACTGGGCTGGGAGGTGTCAGTCGACCTGTGTCACGAGCCCCCTGGAGAACCTCAGCAGATTTTCGTAGGAGTGCAGACATGCATGGGAGTCCAGATGACCGGGACAGTGATGATCGGCGTCCTGACAACCGGCGGCCTGCTCGTCGAGGTACTCAAAGTTCCCGATCCGGGAGGTCCGGGCGGTCCTTGCGGTCCTTCAGGTCCTTGCGGTCCTGCGGGGCCTTCGGGCCCTTGCGGTCCTTCGGGGCCGGGTGCGCCGTCAGCGCCTGCCGGTCCTGCGGGTCCTTCAGGTCCTGCGGGGCCTTCGGGGCCTTGCGGTCCTTCAGGTCCTGCGGGTCCTTCGGGGCCGGGTGCGCCGTCAGCGCCTGCGGGTCCTTCGGGTCCGGGTGCGCCGTCGGCGCCTGCCGGGCCTGCGGGTCCTTCAGGTCCTGCGGGGCCTTCGGGCCCTTGCGGTCCTTCGGGGCCGGGTGCGCCGTCAGCGCCTGCGGGTCCTTCGGGTCCGGGTGCGCCGTCGGCGCCTGCCGGGCCTTCGGGCCCTTGCGGTCCTTCGGGGCCGGGTGCGCCGTCGGCGCCTGCGGGTCCTGCGGGTCCTTCGGGGCCGGGTGCGCCGTCGGCGCCTGCCGGGCCTTGTGGGCCTGCGGGTCCTTCGGGGCCGGGTGCGCCGTCGGCGCCTGCCGGGCCTTGTGGGCCTGCGGGTCCTTCGGGGCC